>JBGSHR010000126.1:0-3266 GCA_041752155.1 Thiobacillaceae bacterium
TGGAAGACGCCCTGCCGCCCGACGCGCCGCAACGGGCGCGGCTCGTGGCGGCCAAGCGCGAGGCGGAACTGGACTACCTGAAGGGCGATGTCCTGGACCTGCTCCAGGAGTCCAGCGACGGCATCGCCCGGGTGCGCCGCATCGTCCAGGACCTGAAGGACTTCTCCCACGCCGATCCGGGCGAGTGGGTGCTGGCCGACCTGCACCAGGGCCTGGAGTCGACCCTCAACGTGGTCAACAACGAGATCAAGTACAAGGCCGACGTGCTCAAGGAATACGGCCAGCTGCCCATGGTGCGTTGCCTGCCGGCCCAGCTCAACCAGGTGTTCATGAACCTGCTGGTCAACGCCGCCCATGCCATCGACAACCACGGCACCATCACGCTGCGCACCGGCACGTCGGGCGACGAGGCCTG
The DNA here is from genome assembly GCA_041752155.1 of Thiobacillaceae bacterium. Classification (GTDB taxonomy): domain Bacteria; phylum Pseudomonadota; class Gammaproteobacteria; order Burkholderiales; family Thiobacillaceae; genus PFJX01. The sequence goes on from JBGSHR010000126.1 coordinate 416, forward strand.
GGTGGAGATCAGCGATACCGGCTGCGGCATCCCGGAAGAGATCCGCACCCGCATCTTCGACCCCTTCTACACCACCAAGCCGGTCGGCAAGGGCACCGGACTGGGCCTGTCCATCTCCTACGGCATCGTCCACAAACACGGCGGCCGCATCGAACTGGAAAGCGAGGTGGGCAAGGGCTCCACCTTCCGCGTCATCCTGCCGCTCAATCCCGAACCCGAAGAGGCATCCGCCCATGGCTGAAGACACCCTCCCCGCAAGCACACCGCCCAGCCTGCTGTTCGTGGACGACGAACCGTCCATCCTGTCGTCCCTCAAGCGCCTGTTCCGCCCCCACGGCTACCGCATCCTCACCGCCGAGGGCGGCGCCGAGGGGCTGGAAGTGCTGGCCCAGGAAGGCATCGACCTGGTCATCTCCGACATGCGCATGCCCCACATGGACGGCGCCCACTTCCTGGAACAGGTGCGCCAGCGCTGGCCCGACACCCTGCGCATCCTGCTCACCGGCTACGCCGACATCGAATCCACCATCGCCGCCATCAACAAGGGCGAGATCTACCGCTACATCAACAAGCCCTGGGACGACAACGAGATCGTCCTGATCGTGCGCGAGGCCCTGGAACGCAAGCGCCTGGAGCGGGAAAACGGCCGTCTCAACTCGGTGGTGGATGCCCAGAACGCCGAGCTGCGCGCCCTCAACGCCGGCCTGGAGCAGCAGGTGGCGGCCCGCACCGAGGAGCTCAACAAGGCGCTGAAGCTGGTGCAGCTGGCCCATGGCAAGCTCAAGAACGGGTTCGTCAATACCGTGCAGGCCTTCGCCGGCCTGGTGGAGATGCGCGGCAGAAACCTCTCCGGCCACGCCCGCCGCGTCGCCGACCACGCCCGCATCCTGGCCCGGCAACTGGGCCTGGACGAAACCGAGCAGCAGAACGTGCTGTTCGCCGCCCTGCTGCACGACATCGGCAAGATCGGCCTGCCCGACGCGGCCCTGGACAAGCCCTTGAGCGCCCTCAACCCCGAGTTGCGGGCGGAGGTCATGCGCCATCCGGAGCGGGGCCAGCAGGCCCTGTTGCAAATCGAGCAGCTCAAGGACGCCGCGCTGCTGATCCGCCACCACCACGAACATTTCGACGGCAGCGGCTATCCGGACCACCTGGCGGGTCTGGCGATCCCCCTGGGCAGCCGCATCATCGCCGCCGCCAACGAGTACGACGGCCTGATCAGCGGCACCCTGACCCAGCAGCCCATGCGCCCCAAGGACGCCCTGGCCTACCTCATGGAAAACCGCGGCAAACGCTACGACCCCGGGGTCATCGACCGCTACCTGGACATCCTCGGCGAACAGCTCAAGCACGTCATCGACGAACTGCCCATGCGCCCCTCCAGCCTGCAAGCCGGCATGGTCCTGTCCCGGGATCTGCTGCACCGGGATGGCTACATGCTGCTGGCCAAGGGCTATGTCATCGATGCCACCATCATCGGTCAGCTCGGCAAGATCGAGGCCACCGAGCACCACCCGATCACGGTCTACGTCTGCCGCTCGGCGACTTAAGCCCCTCCAGGGCCGCGCCCCGGCTCGGGTCCGCGGCTGGCGAGCAGGCAAATCTTTATCTCCCGGGCCGGCGCCGCTAGCATTGCGGATCTTTTCCGTCCCGCCTTGCCATGACCCCGATCCTTACCATCCTCCGCCGCGCCGCCGCCGACCTGTTCCTGCCCCGGGTGATGGCGGTGATGTTCCTGCCCATGCTCATCGCCGTGGCGCTGTGGGGCGGGCTGTTCTGGTGGTTCGGCGATGTCTGGCAGGCGGAGTTGCACGCCTGGATCGTCGGGGCGCCGCTGCCGGCCTGGCTGGGTCCGGAGACCACCGGCTGGCTGGTGGGACTGGCCGCCTTCACCCTGCTGGCGCTGCTGCTGCTCCCGGCCATCTATGTCACCGCCCTGCTCATCACCTCCCTGGTGTTCATGCCGGTCCTGGTGGAGGTGGTGGCGGCGCGCCATTACCCCGCCCTGGCCCGGCAACGGGGCGGCAGTGTTGCCGGCAGCGTGGCGAACGGCGTGTTCGCCCTGACGGTGTACCTGGCGGTGTGGCTGGTCACCCTGCCGTTCTGGCTGCTGGGCCCGTTCGGCGTGGCCATCTCGGTGCTGCTCAACGCCTGGCTGAACCAGCGCCTGTTCCTGTACGACGCCCTGGCGGAACACGCCGGCGCCGATGAGCTGAGGCAACTGAAGGCCGAGGCCGGCTGGCCGCTGTATCTGCTGGCCGCCCTGCTGGGCCTGCTGCACTTCGTCCCCGTGTTCAATTTCCTGGCCCCGGTTTACATGGGCCTCGCCTTTATCCACTATGGCCTGGGCCGGCTGGAAAGCCTGCGCCACGGGAAGATAACGGAGGAGCGCACATCATGATCTACGGCATCGGCACCGACATCGTCGCCATCCCACGCATGGACGAGATCCACACCCGCTTCGGCGGCAAGCTGGCGCAACGCATCCTGTCCCCGGAGGAGTCGGGGGAATACGCCCAGGCCCGGGACAAGGATCGCTTCCTGGCGAAACGCTTCGCCGCCAAGGAGGCCTTCGCCAAGGCCGCCGGCACCGGCATGCGCGGCCCGGTGGCGTTCGCCGCCATCAGCGTGATGCACGACCCGGCGGGACGCCCCGGTTTCGCCTACGCCCCGGAACTGGCCGGCTGGCTGAAGGACCAGGGCATCGGCCCGGCCCACCTCAGCCTGTCCGACGAACAGGACTACGCCGTGGCCTTTGTGCTGCTGGAGACACCATGATCGCTGACCATTCGAACCCTGCCCATGCCACCCCCGGGGTCCACATGCCCCTGGGCCCGGTCATGGCCGACGT
>JBGSHR010000127.1:0-1932 GCA_041752155.1 Thiobacillaceae bacterium
GCGCGGTTCCGCCGCCGGCTCGGGCTTTTGTTCCGACATCTGGTAATCGGACTTGATCTGATGCATCAGGGTGCGGGTCTTCTCCTCCAGGGCCTGCACCCGGGCGTTGAACTCGGCCTCGGCGCTCATGGCCTGGTCCCGCTCGGACGCCGGCAGGGGCGACTTGGCCTGGCGTTCCTCCTCGACGGTGCCGCCGCCCTCCAGGTTGTGCTGGGCCAGCACATCGGCCTTGATCGGCTTGCTCTTGGTCTTGGCGTTGACCAGTACCACCTCCAGGGGCGGGTTGGGGTTTTCGAACAGCTTGGGGTTCACCGGCGGGTGGGTCACGCCGAAGATCACCACCACATGGATGATCGCCGAGACCATCACGGCGTTGGAAAAGTTGGCGACGGCCATCGACAGAAAGGACCAGGTGGCATCCCAGGCATTGACGATGCCGGTGAGCACGGGCGTCAGACCTGAAAAGATGGCTTGCCGTTTCATGGGCGCATGCAGTTTCTGGCTAGGTCTCGGTCAAGGTGCTGATGTAGCGGCAGGTCAGATCCACATCCAGCAGGTCGATGTCCTCCACCGCCACCCGGATGCGCTCTCCGGGATTGAGGGTGGGGGCGCCGGTGATGCGCGCCACGAAAGGCAGCCCCTCCAGGCGCGCCAGGTTCTCGCGCCACAGGGTGGCGTTGATTTGCGTCACGCCCTCCTGCAACAGCCAGCGCAGACACCAGTAACGCTCCATGCCGCGCTGGAACTCGTTATAGGCGTCATAGGCCAGCTCGAAGTCGCGCACGGCGGCGAACAACATGGAGTCGTTGTCGGCATGGGGCGGCGTCTCGTTGCGGGCGGCGGCCAGGATCTGGCGCTGGTTGATCAGGTCCACATAGCGACGCAGGGGCGATGTGCTCCAGGCGTAATGGGCCACGCCCAGGCCCTCATGGGGGGCGGGCTTCAGGGTCATGCGCACCTTGCCGCCGGTCTGGGCCCGGTACACGCCGGCCACGTTCTTGTCGGCCAGGAGTTCGCCCCAGCGGCTGTTGGCCAGAATCATCAGCTCCGACACCACCTTGTCGATGGGATTGCCGCGCGCGCGCGGAATGATGTCCACCCGCTCGTCGTCCACCTTGAACACATAATCCAGACGCTGCACCTGCTCGGCCTTGCCGCGTCCCTGTTCGAGATGGCGCGCGAAGCCGTACAGCCACTCCAGTTCGCGCCGGAACGGGTAGTCCGGCCCGCCCTGGCCGATGCTGGCCTCGTTGAACAGGGGTTCCAGGGTCTCGTGGCGCAGGTTGGCGGCGATCTTCACCACGTCGGCCTGGGTGCCCAGGCTCTTGATGGCGTAGTCCGGCCCCACCTCCACATACAGGGACAGGGCCGGGCAGGTCTTGTTCTCCGCCAGGGTGTACTGGGCGATGAGCTGTTCCGGCAACATGGTGATCTTGCTGCCGGGCATATAAATGGTGGACAGGCGGGTGGCGGCGAGCCGGTCCAGATCGGAGCCGGGGGCGATACCCAGGGCGGGCGCGGCGATATGGATGCCCACGCGCACGCCGCCGTCGTCGCGGAAGATCACCGAGAAGGCGTCGTCGATCTCGGTGGTGGCGGCGTCGTCGATGCTGAAGGCGGGGGCGTCTCCCATGGGCAGTTCCGGCGGCGGCGCCGGCGGGGCCAGGTCCGGGAAGCCGATGCCGCGAGGGAAATGCGTCATAAAAAATGCTTGCCGGTGCAGCTCGAGGCTGGACGGGATGGCGCCGCACTTGTGCAGCAGGCGCACCACGGACAACCCGGTCTCGCCGCAGGCATCGTTCAGGGCCTTGAACTCCAGGCTGTTCTTGTCCGGCTTGTGGGCCAGTTCGAACACCTTGGCCTGGAACGCCTCGGGCAGCTCGCCCCGTACCAGCATGGCGGTCCACTCGGCGCGCTTGGCGGCCTCCCGGG
>JBGSHR010000128.1:0-2045 GCA_041752155.1 Thiobacillaceae bacterium
CGAACTTATGTCCAGCGCGGCGAACCGCCACAACACGGATCGCCTACGACTGCGCGGCCTCCCGGCTTACGCTGCGCTAGAACTTCTCATAATTGGGGCCTTCTCATAATGGCCGTTATGGAAAGATTTTCATAACGGCCATCTCCGGCCGTTCTCTCTCAGCTGCAACCGGCCGGGTGAACGTCTGTAGCACCCCAGGCAGCGGCCATACAGGCTGTCCTTGCGTGCTTCCGCGGCTCGGCCATCAGCGACGCTCACCCGCATCGGGTAATTGTTGGTGAATGACCGCAATATGGAAATCAGCAGAATTCACACTCTCGGCTTGCTTCATGCCTTCGAGGTGCTTCGAGGCCACGATCTCGACCGTCATGTTTCGGATGAACAGCGGCGGGCATACGCTGATAAATCACAGTTTGTGAACTAAGACCGAACAGCCCCCCCAGACCACACCTATCCTTACCCGAGCATCAGCACCCTGCACTTTCCAACATTTCACTTGCCCGATCTCATTCTCGGTTTCAGCAACAGGATGTTGCAGTGCCCGGATGCCCTGCTTCGAACGGTAGCCCGCCGCCGCAGCCAACGAAAATCCCGTAATGCCGGCTGAAGTCGCCGCTGGGGTTGCCAATGAAGTCGAAATACGCGCGGAAGCGGCTGTCTTGCAGCATGCGCCAGGTATTGCCGCACACCGGGAACACCCGCCCAGGTTCGATCTTGTGGTGCTTGTCCAGTGTGAAACAGCGTTCGTGCCCGGCGATGCCGCCTTGGTAGATAACCGCTTGCCCGTAGTCCTCACAATCCGGCTCCAGACCTTCCATCTTGAACAGCCGGTAGGTGGCGGAATAGAAGTTGATGCCCTCGGTGCGTTGGGCAAGGGCCGGATCGGTCACGGTGATGGGGCGGTCTTCCACCAGGCGCGGGTCGCCAAAACCATGACGGCGCGCCAGATGCTGGAAATCGTTCCAGTACAGGGCTCCGCCCAGGCACTCGCCATAGAGCACCGGGTCGTTGCGTAGTTTGGCCGGCACGCGGCGGTCGGCGTAGACGTCGGAGAAATAGAACTCGCCGCCCGGCTTGAGCAGCCGATGCACTTCACGCAGCACCGCATCCTTGTCAGGGGAAAGATTGACCACGCAGTTGGAGACCACCACGTCGAAGCTGGCGTCCTCCAGACCCAACTGGTCCAGGCGCTCGATGTAGCCGAGGCGAAAATCGACGTTGTCGCGGGCGAAACCGAAGGCCTGGCGGTGATAAGCCTTGTGCGCTTCGGCCACGGCCAGTTGTTCCTCGGTCATGTCCACGCCCACCACTTGACCTGCTTCACCCACCATTTGCGCCAGGGCGTAGACATCGCGGCCGGAACCGCAGCCCAGATCCAGCACCCGGCAGCCCTCCAGCAGCGGCGGACAGACCAGACCGCAGCCGTAGTAGCGTGACATCACTTCCGGATGGATGCGGGACAGCAGGGGCTTGAGCCATTCTGGCATCTGGCTGGCGTCGCAGCAGGCGGAGGTGCGTAGGTCCGCCGTGCTCCGCAACTGGCGGCCGTAATAATTTTTGACGAGGTCATGCATGGTGTTCTCCTTTGGATTTAGCTGGGATGACAGGCATGGGGCATAGATTCATCTCATGCCCCCAGGCCCCGAAATGCCGCGTACAGCCCCGCGCCCAGCGCCAGGCCGAGGGGCAATGTGGCAACCCAGGCCAGCAGAATGTGGGTAATGGTGTGCCAGTTGCGTTTGCCGTTCACCGCGCCGATGCCGAAGATCGTGCTGGTGGAGACATGGGTGGTGGAAACCGGCAGGCCCAGGTGGGAGGCGCCCAGCACCAGTCCCGCCGTGACCAGATTGGCGGTGAGACCTTGGCCGTGGCTGAGATCGGTGATGCGATGACTCAGGGTTTCCGCCACCCGGCGAGACTGGATCAACCCGCCCGCCGCCATCACCAGGGCAATGAGGGCGATGACCCACACGGGTTGCGCCTGCCCGCCGAGAGCGGCGGCAGCCAGCAGCAGGGCGGCGATCTTAAACGTGTCGTTGACGGCG
>JBGSHR010000129.1:0-1543 GCA_041752155.1 Thiobacillaceae bacterium
GCGCCGAGGCCGCTGGCGACGCCGATGAGGCGGAGTTTTTTCATGGGGGTGGGCATGGTGGGAGATCCGTGCAAGCTGGTTTCATCCTAGTGCCTGTATGGCCGACCCCGCCTCCCGGGATTGAGGGGCTATGCTGAAACCATGAAACTCACCTTCTATGGCGCCTCTCGTGAAGTCACTGGTTCCTGCTTTCTGGTGGAAACCGGGAAGCTGCGCTTCATCGTCGATTGCGGCATGTTCCAGGGGGGGCGGGTGGCGGATGCCCAGAACCGGCGCTTTCCGGAGTTCGATCCCGAGTCGCTGGATTTCGTGCTGCTGACCCATGCCCATATCGACCATTCCGGCCTGCTGCCGCGCCTCACCAGCCTGGGGTTTCGCGGCCCGGTGTATTGCACCAGCGCCACCCGGGATCTGCTGGGGGTGTTGCTGCCGGATTCCGCCTACATCCAGGAGAAGGAAGCGGAGTGGGCCAACTACGACAAGCGCAAGACCCACCGTGCCCACAAGAACGAACTGGCGCCCCTCTACACCGTGACCCAGGCCAAAGAGACCTTGAAACACCTGCGCGGCGCGGGCTATGACCATGAGATCCAACCTCATCCCCGGGTGCGGGTGCGCTTCCGGGACGCGGGCCACATCCTGGGTTCCGCCATCCTGGAGGTGTGGGTGGAGGAGGGGGGCGTGGAGCGGAAGCTGGTGTTTTCCGGCGACCTGGGCATGCCGGGCCGGCCCATCGTCAACGACCCCACGCCCATCGATGCGGCGGACGTGCTGCTGGTGGAGTCCACCTACGGCAACCGGTTGCACAAGGGCATGGCCGAGACCGCGGACGAGCTGGCCCAGGTGGTGAACGAAACTATCAAGAAGGGCAACGTCATCATTCCGGCCTTTGCCGTGGGGCGTACCCAGGATCTGCTGTTCCTGCTCATGACCCTGGTGCGCGAGGGGCGCCTGCCCAGGAATCTGTCCATCTTCGTGGATTCGCCCATGGCCACCGCCGCCACCGAGATCACCTTGAAGAACCGCGCCGTGCTGGATGAGGAATCCCTCGAGTTGATGACTTGGTTCCGCTCCAGCCCGGATGCGCCCTACCTGCGCATGACCGAGGACGTGGAGGAATCCATGACCCTCAACAAGATCCGTCAGGGGGCGATCATCATTTCCGCTTCCGGCATGTGCGACGCGGGGCGCATCAAGCATCACCTCAAGTTCAACCTGCCGCGCCAGGAATGCAGCGTGATCATCGCCGGCTTCCAGGCCGAGGGCACCCTGGGCCGGCGCCTGGTGGACGGAGCGCGCACCGTGCGCCTGTTCCGGGAAACCGTGCCGGTGCGGGCTCGGCTCTACACCCTGGGCGGCCTGTCGGCCCATGCCGACCGGGATGCCCTGTTGGGCTGGCTGTCCCGCTTCAAGAAGCCGCCGGGCCGGACCTTCGTGGTACATGGCGAGGCGGAAACCGCCCTGGGCTTCGGCCAGTTGCTGCGCGAGGGGTTGGGCTGGACGGTGGAGGTGCCCGAGCGGGGGGCGAGCTACACGCTGTAGG
>JBGSHR010000130.1:0-9873 GCA_041752155.1 Thiobacillaceae bacterium
CCATGGCCAGGGCGGCCAGGGCGGCCAGATGCAGGGCCTCCGCATGCTCGGGGGATTTCGCCAGCACCTGCTGGCAGACCATCTCGGCCAGTTGGGCGCGGCCGGATTGCAGATAGCCATGGACCAGGCTCAGGGCCTGCATGACATCCTGGTCGCTTCGGGAATCAGTCATGGTGAATCTTAAAAATGGAAGCCGTAATGTACACTCCGACGCATCCAGACGGAATGAGAAAACCAGGCGTTTATGTGTGGCATTGCGGGCCTAATCGACAAGCACGGCAAGCTCTCCCCGGATGCCCTGCGCGCCACCGTGGCCCGCATGACGGACGCCATCGCGCACCGGGGTCCGGATGACGCCGGGGTCTGGCTTTCCGGGAACGGCCGGGTCGCCCTGGGGCACCGCCGGCTATCGGTCATCGACGTCAGCAGCGCCGGCCACCAGCCCATGCTGGACGAGTCCGGCGTCCAAACCCGCGCCCTGGTGTTCAACGGCGAGATCTACAACTACCGGGAACTGCGCCAGGGCCTGGAGCGTTCCGGGCACATCTTCCGCACCCAGAGCGATACCGAAACCCTGCTGACCCTGCTGGGCCAGGGCGTCCAGGCCCTGGAATTGCTCGACGGCATGTTCGCCTTCGGCCACTACGACATGGCCAGCCAGACCCTGCTGCTGGCCCGCGACCCCTTCGGCGAGAAGCCCCTGTATTACTGGGACGGCCCCGACTACTTCCTGTTCGCCTCGGAACTCTCGGCCATCCTGGCCTCCGGCCTGTTCCAGGGCGGCATCGAGGCGGCGGAACTGGCCGCCTACCTGCACTTCCGCTATGTCCCCCAGCCCCATTCCCTGTTCCGCGACATCCGCAAGCTGGAGCCCGGCTGCCTGCTCACCCTGCGCGACGGCCGGGTTGAGAAGAAACGCTGGTTCGCCTTCCAGCTCCCGGAAAACCTGCCCCTCACCGATCCCCGCCAGATCGCCGAGATCCTGGAAAACGAACTGACCAGCGCCGTGAAATCCCGCCTGGTGAGCGACGTGCCCCTGGGCGCCTTCCTGTCCAGCGGGGTGGATTCCTCCCTGGTGTGCGCGCTGGCCACCCGCAAGCTGGGCATCCCCCTCAACACCTACACCATCGCCTTCGACGGCGGCGAATCGGAACACGAGGACGCCGCCCGCATCGCCGCGGCCCTGGGCACCACCCACCATTGCCACCACGTCAGCCACCAGGACCTGCTGGACGTAGCCGCCCGCATGGGCCGGATCCTGGACGAGCCCAATGGCGACCGCTCCTGCGTGCCCACCTATCTCCTGTCCCGCTTCGCCCGGAGCGACATCACCGTGGCCCTGTCCGGCGACGGCGGCGACGAACTGTTCGCCGGCTCCGGCCGCTATTTCGCGGCCCAGGCGGCCCTGGGCGATGGGCTGACCCCGGCCCAGCTGGTGCCCCAATACTTCGACCGCTTCCTGCCGGTCATGCCCCTGGATCAGCTGGTGAAGCTGTTCGGCGGCCTGCCCGAGCGCTTCCAGGAGATCTACGCCGGCATCCTCACGTCCATGGCACCCGCCCGGGGCACCATCAACACCCTGCGCATGCTGGACGCCAACAGCTATCTGCCCGGCGCCGTGCTGGCCAAGGTGGACCGCATGAGCATGGCCCACGGCCTGGAGGTGCGCGCGCCCATCCTGTCCAGCGCCATCGCCCGTCTGGCCGGGCGCATCCCCCTGTCCCAGCACCTGGCCGACGGCAAGGGCAAGTTCCTGCTGCGCCACATCCTCAAGAAATACCTGCCGGCGGAGTGGGTGGACCGGCGCAAGACCGGCTTCGGCATGCCCCCCGCCTTCCTCAAGGCCCACGCGGACTTCTTCGGCAACCAGCTGGCCGAGGCGGTGCACGACGGCTCGGCCCTGGCCCGGGTGCTGGACGTGAAACGCCTGCGCGCCCTGCTGCCCCAGGCCAACAACAACATCGTCTGGGCGGTGATCGTGCTCAACCAGTGGCTGGAGAAGGTGTTGGCCGCCGACACCACGGCCGGCGCCCCCCGGGCCAGCGAGATCCAGCCCCTGCGCGGCGTCCACTTCGGCCGGGAAGACAACGGCCCCGCCCATGGCCACGACATCCTGGACATCCTGGCCAAGCCCCTGCCCCGCCGCCTGGACACCGCCCCCGCCGGCCTCGAAGGCTTGATCGCTGCCTTCGATGACGCCGGCGTCGGCCCCGCGCAGGTCAACGTGTTCACCTACCACACCCGGGCTGACGAAACCTACCAGCCCATCGAGACCTTCGACATCAAGGGCCTGGACCACCGCAAGTACGACTACGACTACATCCTCGCCTACTTCTCGCACGCCGCCGCCAGCATCTTCCCCGGCTGCAACGTGATCCTGGTGACCGACCAGACCTCCCCCGTGCCGCCCAACCACCGCTTCAGCCACGTGGTACGCCTGGACGTGGGCAAGGACGAGCCCATGTATGAGCGGGTGCGGGCCATGGCGGCCTACGTCAATTCCAGCGCCTTCACCGCCACCACCCTGTTCCTGGATTCCGACGCCTTCGTCGGCAACGATTTCCGCGAGGTGCTGGAGCAGGACTTTGACGTCGCCGTCACCTTCCGCCCCGACCCCGGCATGGTCCTCAACGAGGGGGTCCAGGCGGCCTCCCGCCGTCGTCCCGAGAAGGTGCGCGCCTTCTACAACGGCTACCTGGCCAGCTACGAGTACCTCGCTGAAGAGGCCGATGTCCAGACCCGTTACCCCCACGGCATCAAGAAGTGGCGCGGCGGCCAGCTCTCGCTCAACAGCGTCGCCTGGGACGGCGCCTTCCCCAGCGCGAACGAGATTCGCGAGCTGGACGGCACGCGCATCCTCTACCTGGACTGCGACGACTATAACTACAAGCCGGGTCAGAAGGACGGCCTGCGCAGCCTGCTCGCCAAGCCGGTGGTGCACTTCAAGGGCGGGGCGAAGGAGTTCGATTTCCTGCGCCGCTACACCCTGGAGCGCAACCTGCCCGACTGGCCGCTGACCGATCTCCACCTGCTCGCCGGGCAGGCAGCAGGCGAGCCGTCCCCCGAAAGGATGATGGAGGCCTACAACCGATTGCTCGCCAGCCGGCACTACGCCGCGGCGCAGAACCTCTGCCTCAGCGTCCTGGGGCGCCACCCGGAAAATGGCCTGGCCCACTGCCTGCTGGCGCATTGGCATCTGCGCATCAACGGCGACCACGTCCAGGCGCGCGAACACGCGTCGCTGGCCCGACAATCTCCCCGCTTTCCCGCCAACGCGCGCGAAATGCTCGATCAACTCACCCAGGCCATAGACCAAGGCCAGACCTGACCGACCCCCACCATGACGACCCAAAAGCAACTGGAACGGGTGCACGCCCAGGCCCCCATCTCCTTCCACCTGGCGACGCTCTACGGCGGCCTGCGCTTCGGCGAGCGGGAATTCCTGCACATCCTCAACGAATGCCTCAATGAGACCAAGACGCCGGTCTATGCCTGGAAGCTGATGCGCAGGGTGCAGCGCGCCTACCAGTTGTCGCGCTACTTCCTGTACTCGTTCAGCGTGCCCGGCGCGCGCTGCGAGTGCGGCGTGTTCCGCGGCTTCTCCGCCCTCCTGCTGTCGCGCATCGCCGAGTCGCTGGGCAACCCCCACCCCGCCCCCTTCCACCTCGTCGACAGCTTCGCGGGCCTATCCGCCCCGGTCTCGGAGGATGCCCTCGCGGACGAGACCACGGCCGACGGCGGGCAGAAATTCGGCGCCGAGGCGGGACGCTTCGCCACGCCCATGGAAAAGGTCGCCAAGCTGTTCAAGCCGACCGACGACGTGCACCTGCACAAGGGCTGGCTGCCCGGCGCACTGGACCAGCTGCCGGAGACGCAATGGGCCTTCGTGCACGTCGACGTGGACCTCTACGAGCCCACCCTGGCCTGCCTGGAATACTTCATGCCGCGCCTCGCGCCGGGCGCGGTGCTGATCAACGACGACTACGCCTCGCCCCTGTTCCCCGGCGGCGGCAAGGCCTGGGACGAATACTTCCTGAAGCGCGACCTGCCCTTCATCACCCTGGACAGCGGGCAGTCCGTCTATGTCCACGCCAAATAAGGGAGCCCCGAGATGCCGCAACTGAAGCCCAACTTCGCCGTCTTCAACAAGGAATTCACCAAGCCGCCGTTCGACAACCCGCTGGTGAAGAACCTGTTCGTCAACCATGTGCAGGCCATGGCCCAGATGCTCAATCTGAACCAGCCGGGCAGCGGCGCCGCCGTCCATGACGACATGATGGTGTGGTTCCGCAACCTGGGCTTCCTGGAGGATTTCGACTTCATCCGCGCCATGGGCACCCATGCCAACGATCCCATCCTGCTGGCGCGCATCTGGCGCATCTACACCCTGTGCTGGGCGGCCAAGAGCTGCCTGCCGGTGGAAGGCGATTTTGTCGATCTGGGCTGCTACGACGGCAAGACCGTGGAGGTGATGGAACGCTTCTGCGACTTCCGCAAGGTGGCGGGCAAGACCTGGTGGCTCTACGACATCTTCGACAACCCACCCCAGGAGGCGAAGAAATCCGGCCACGGCCCCCAGCTTTACGACCAGGTGCGCGGCTATTTCGAGCCGTTCGGCAACTTCCGCGTCATCCAGGGCGCCGTGCCCGGCAGCTTCGCCCAGGGCCTGCCGGACAAGATCGCCTTCGCCCAGATCGACCTGAATGCCGCCGAGCCGGAACTGGCGGTGCTGCCCACCATCGTCGAACGCATGACCCCGGGCGGCATGATCGTGTTCGACGACTTCGGCTTCAAACGCTATCGCCTGAGCCACATCGGCGAGCGGGAGTTCTTCCGGGCCCGGGGCGAACTGGTGTGGGAAAACCCCACCGGCCAGGGCATCTACATCAAGCGTTGAGGGACAGGCCGTGAACGACCAGGCCGGCCAGGCCCGCGCGAGCTTCCGCGACCGCCTCAGCATCGTCATGCCCAGCGCGGACTACCGCGCCCCGTTCCTGCGCCAAGGCCTAGTCCACCTGGCCCGAGAAGGCTTCGACGGCGACCTGATCCTGCTGGATTTCGGCCGCGAACGCCTCGACGGCATGGGCCTGTGGACCGGCGCCGAGCCGTTTCGCCTGCGCTACTTCCACAACGGCCCGGACATGCCCTATTTCCAGCATATCCGGGTGGGTGCCGAGGCCGTGGACACGCCCTACGTGCTGTTCCACCCGGACGACGATTTCATGTTCTTCGACGTCATCGCGGCCTGCGTGGCGCTGCTGGAGGCGCGGCCCGACGTGGCCGTCGCCCAGGGCAAGGCGGTGCGCTTCCATGATGGCGAGAAACCGCCCCGCTTCCATCCCTACTCCATGCTGCCGATCGAGGATGCCTCGCCCCTGCTGCGTTTTGTCCGCCTGTGTCTCTCCTACAACCACCAGATGTATCTGACCCAGCGCCGGGACGCCTTCCTGCGCAAGATGACCCTGGGTGAGCGCTTCAAGGACGACGTGCTGTTCTGGCAGTACTACGACTCGGCCCTGAGCGTGATCGAGGGCAAGTCGGCGGTCTTCCCCAGCCTGGGCTTCGCCCGCCGCGTACACCCCCAGGGCTGGAGCGAAGGCCACAAGGCCAGCCGGGATGCCACGGTCTTTCCCTACATCCTGCTGGAAGACGATTTCAGCCGGAAATTCCGCGCCTTCCGGGAGGCGGTACTGGAGCGGCTGCTGGAGGCCGGCATCCAGTTGAACGCGGAGCAGAAACGTCTGTTCGAGGATGCCTGCGTCAGCCTGGTACGCTGGGGCCTGTGTGGCCAGCGGGCAGACAACCAGGATGCCAAGAACCTGCCCGCGCTGTTACAAACCCCGGTAGAGCAAGACAAACTGCAACGCATGCTCGCATGCATGGAGAACGCCTGAATGGAAGCCATTCGTTACCGTCTGGAAGTGTTGCTGCCGGATGGCCGCAGCGTCATCGCCGGCCACGACGGCAAGCAGCGCATCGAACAAGCGCCCAGCTTCGACTCGGACGGGCTGCGCACCTGGCACGGCTCGGATTTCCTTGCCGATGCGAAATTTCGCGAGGCCTATCGCAAGGCCGCCGTCCTGGGACAGAACTACATGCCCGCCGAGCAGTTCCACATCGAGTGGCGCGCCTATCTGGCCGGCTGGGCGGCGAAGCAATGCCTGGGCCTGCCGGGCGATTTCGTGGAATGCGGCGTCAACCGCGGCTTCCTCGCCCTGTTCATCTACGAATACACGGGCCTGGACCAGCGCGGCAAACGCTTCTTCCTGTTCGACACCTACGAAGGCATTCCCGAGGCCCAGATGTCCACCGAGGAAGCCAAGTTCGCCAAGTCCAAGAACGCGCGCTACTACCAGCACACCGACTTCGACCATGTGCGGCGCTGCTTCGCCCCCTATCGCGGCGCCACCCTGGTCAAGGGCATCGTGCCCGACAGCCTGGCCGGGCAGGAGATCGACCAGGTGGCCTTCCTGTCCATCGACATGAACATCGCCGCCCCGGAGATCGCCGCCTTCCAGTGGTTCTGGCCGCGCCTGAGCCCGGGCGGAATCTGCCTGCTGGACGACTACAACTCCCCCGCCCACCGGCCCCAGAAGGCCGCCTTCGACGCCCTGGCGGCGGAGCTGGGCCTGTTCATCCTGGCCCTGCCCACCGGCCAGGGACTGATCATCAAGCAATAGGAACGCACCATGCCTGATGCCCCAGCAGCCTATGCCACCGAAATGGCCGTGCTCTACCGGCTGATGAATGCCGAGATCAAAACCTGGCCCTTTCCCCACCTCTATGTGCCGGACATCTTTCCCCCCGACTACTACCAACGCCTGGTGAGCCAATTGCCCGCGGATGAGGCCTACACCCCCATGGGCGAATATGGCACCACCCGCCAGGGCGGCTACAAGGAACGCTTGATCCTGTCCCTAGGCCAGGAGAACCCGGACGTACCCGAAGTCTGGCGGGAATTGGCCGGCTGGATGTTGGGCGATCGCTTCACCAAGGCCATGATCAAGAAAATCCGGCCCTACATCAGCCAACAATGGGGCGATGCCCTGGCCCAGAAGCGGCTGAGGAAGGATGCCCGCCTGGTGCGCGATTTCACCCACTACGCCCTCACGCCCCACACCGACATGCGGGAAAAGCTGCTGGCCTTCCTGTTCTACCTGCCCAGGGATGCCAACCACGCCCACCTCGGCACTTCCGCCTACGTCTCCAACGACCCGGACTTCCGCTGCCCGGGTGGCCCCCATCATCCCCGCGAAGACTTCACCCTGGTCACCACCGCCCCCTACTTGCCCAACGCCCTGTTCGGCTTCATCCGCAACGACAAAGCCTTCCACGGCGTGGAACCGGTGACCGACCCGGACGTGCGGCGGGATCTGCTGCTGTACAACCTGTATCTGGTGGATTGAGTGACGAGGGGGTGAACTGACCACTCGCCAAACCGTGGCATGTGCCCAATGGCACTGTGTTAGGTAACGGATCTCCCGGATTTTTTCGGCAATCGATGCCGTTCCAGAACAAGCCGGCAAACCAGACAACGGGGGAAAGGGGTCAGCGTCCCATGGCACTAAGTTAAGGCTCGTTGGCGAGCACAGTCGCCGTATTGCTCCCTCTCCCGCAGGCGGGAGAGGGTTGGGGTGAGGGCGTTTGCACCATGACTGCGCTTGCCAAGACCCTCATCCCCGGCCCTTCTCCCGCCTGCGGGAGAAGGGAGAAAGGCGCGGTTGGCCTTAACTTAGTGCCATAGGGGTCAGCGTCGGTTTGTTATCCATGGAATCGCATTCCCGGAAACAATTCAACACCGACCCCTTTGGACTCCTCTGTGGGCTCAGACCCCTTTGGACTCATTCAAGCGCCGAGCGCCCAGCATCAAAAGCCCTGCCGACAGCATCAACCAGGTTTCAGGTTCGGGAACCGGGGTGACATTCCAGGACGCCAGGACCAGCAATTGGGGGGAATAGAAGTTGTTCAGGCCGATTTCCCAGGTGGCGTTATCGCCATCCAACAGCAACGCGCCGCTGAAGGTCTCGCCGATGTATTCACTATTGCCGGGAGTGACGACGCCGTCGCCATCGCCTGTGCTAAAGGCCAGGCCGGCTTCCGGGCCGCTCAACACGGTCAGATTGCTATAGCTGGCACGCATCAACGCATGCCGCTCGGCGGCGGGCAGGTTCAGTATCAGATCGGAACCGTTCGTTTCGCCGTCGTAGTAGAAAATTCGTAGTTCCGCCCCAACGGCACCGAATTGCGCACCGTCAAGAATCAACATCGGTTGCGTGCTGCTGGTCAGCGGGGTGTCGAGTTCGATGCCAAGCCGGTCGAGAAAACCAGCATCGTCGCCGCTGTTGGAAACGGCCTGGAACGCCGCGAGTTCGACGCGGTTATCCGGCGCAAATGGATCGTCGGTGGATGCCGCCACGCCACGACCGAGAGTGGGGTCGCCCAGCGCGGTGACATCCCAGATGTTGCGCAGCAGCTGGCTACGGCTGGCGAAACTGGTTTCGCCGGACGTTGTAGCGGCCAGCAGTCGCGCTGAATCGCGGCTGTAAACCAGGGCGGCTTGAGCGACCTCCAGGTCGGTGTTGTCGGCGACACTGGAAACAACGGCGCTGTCGGCGTATGTGCCGTTGCGCAAGGCCGAGATGTCCGTGGCGGCATTGCTGAAACGCACGGTGCGGGTTGAAGCGGCAGCGCCGGCGGTGGCGTTGATCGCATCGGCGACATAAGCCCGCGTGGTTTTCGCTTGGTAGGTCGTTTCCAGCTTCAAGCTGCCGGCCACTTTTATCTGGCTGCTATTGACTGTGGCGCCTGCAAACAACGCTTGGGTTTGCGCTGTGGTGGAAACGTGGAAGCCACCGAGCACCTCGTTGGCATTGGCGAAAGTCGAGTTGGTCAGCGTGGCGGAGGGTTTCGATTGGCCGACCAGCCCGGAAGTACATTGCAGCGTGCCGGCCGGGCAATGCCACGGCGTACTGAAGGTGGAGGCGACGGGTGTCGTTCCGATCAGCGGACCGCTGAGGGTGGCTTGGGTATCGACCTGCATCAACGGGCGGTCCGAGGCGGGCGCGACCAGGACACCGGGATCATTCAGCGAGAGGGTGTAGCTGTGGACATATTGCAGCGTGGCGGTAGTGCCTTGCCACTCGCCAAGACGCGGATTGAACAGGCGTTGCGCCGCCAACACGGCATCGGGAACGACATCGGTCTCGATCGCCTCGTCGAAGCTGCCCAGCAAATCGAATGAAGTGGTCTGGTTGGTGATGATCGTGCTTGCTTCGGCCGATGCGGAGAGCATCACGGCAAGCGCAAGAGTGCTGAGGATCGGGGGTACACGCATGTTGATCTCTGCCCTGTAATGGATTGATTAACCTGGATGGTTATTCATTCAGGCGCCCCCAGCCCGTAAGCAATATCCATGCCTTGCACTCAAGTTATTGTTAACAATGGGCTGGCGCAAAATTCCTGAGCGACCTTGTCAGTTATTCCGACAACAACGGGAGCGGCATTGGGGACCACACTTTGGAAGCCTCTTGTGACGCCGTCTGAGCATGGAATCGATACAGGGACTGAGCATGGCACGCCCCCGCACTTCCGGTCTCCCTGATTTTTCCGTGAATCTACGCCCCCCTCCCAGCCCGGCAACCCGGCGCCTGAGCCGCATCTCCAGGGTACGTACGGGTCGATCAACGCGTCTTCAAAGCGGGGAAAGGGGTTAGTGTCGGTTTGTTATCCATGGAATCGCATGCTCGGAAACAATTCAACACTAACCCCTTTGGACTGGCCTGCATGAAGTGGCGCCGCCGCTTGGGCACCTGCTGGCCGCGCAGGTCGCCCAGCCACGCGGCGGGTACATGACGATTGGGCGTGAGCACGACC
>JBGSHR010000131.1:0-4707 GCA_041752155.1 Thiobacillaceae bacterium
GGCCCGGCTACGACCTTCGTCGCGAGCCTTGCCAGCACCCTTTCTGGCGACAACGCGATCCACGTGGGAATAAATCAGTGTCTCCCTTGCCCTCCTGGTGATAGTTTTTCTCTCCATGGCCTATCCTGCGGTCAGTGCCTATGGAAGGGATGGACATGACCAACAAAGCTATACGGCAAGCCAAGCTCAAGGAGCTCGCCGGCTTCGAGATAGCCGGCCAGTTCGAGGACAACCTGCAACGCCTCACCCGCATCGTCGCCGAACTACTGGGCGCGGGGCGAGCCTCGCTCATGCTGCTCGACACCACCCCGGGACATAGCCCCCGGCTCAGGCTCATGGCCGCGTACGGAGAACTGCCGGAGGCGGCCTGGAAGGAAGAACCGGCGCCGGGCCAAGGCATCGCCGGTACCGTCCTGGCGCGCGGCGAACCTGTGCGCGTCACCCGTATGGACCGCTCGCCCTGGCAAACCAATGCGCGCAGGCCGGGGGGCTCGCGCAGCTTCATGGCCTGTCCCATGATCATTGCCGGCAAATCCGCCGGCGTCCTCAACGTGAGCGACCCCGTGGGCCGCGCCGCCTTTACGCCCGCCAACCTGGAATGCATGGAACTGGCCACCCTGTTGATCGGGCGCACGGTCCAGGTGGCGCGCATGGAACGGCTGCTGGAGTCGCGTCTGGCGCAGATGGCCTTCGCCCTGGAGGGCTCCACCGACGCCAGCGCGGTCACCACCCTTTCCGCCCATGAGCCTGACAAGGTGTCGCGCATGCTGGCCAAGGCGTTCTACCGGGAGATGCGCCATTGCGGCTTCACCCCCAACCAGATCATCCACGCCGCCGGCGAGATCATCTCCGAGCTGACCAGCAGCCTGAACCGCACTCAATCTCGCCTGAATCGGGGCCAGTCCAAGCCCGCATGAGTACGCGTACCTGCCGAAACGGCCAGCCCCACAGAAGCGCATGCCATATGGGTCACGGCCATCGACGAAGCGAGGCCTACATCACACCCGGGCATCCGTTCGCCTTATCGCGCCCGTTAAGCTTCGCCTCGGCTTCTTGATATACGCCCATGCCACCGCCCCACGAACACGCTCCCCACTTGCTCCGTCCCGCCCTGTCCGGGGCCTGGAAACTGTGGTTGATCGCCGGCTTCGTGGCACAACTCGGGCTGATCGTCTTCGTCACCGCCATCGGCCTCTCGGAATTACGCGCCACGGATGAGCGCCTGCACTCCATCGTCGCGGTACATATGCGCCGCCTGGAACTCACCAAGATCATGTATGCCGCCGCGCGCGAACGCACCTTGAGCCTGGTGCGCATGACCCTCATCGAGGATCCGTTTCTACGGGATGAGGAAGTGCAGGACTTTTACCGTCAGGCGTCCCAGTTCGCCGCCGCGCGCGGCGAACTTCTCGCGCTGCCCATCACGGATGCGGAAATCGAGCTGCTCAAGCGGCAAGGCGAGCTCACCTCCCAAGCCGTACCGCTCCAGGACGCGGTGATCGACCTCTCCCTGGCCGGCAAATCGGCCCAGGCCCAGGCGGTGCTGATGCATCGCACCATTCCCGCCCAGGACGGGGTATTGCAGGTATTGAACCAGCTCGACGACCTGACCCGGCAATCCGCGTCCGCCGCTCTGCTCCAAGCCAGCGAAGCCCATAGCGCGGCGCGCAACTGGATGTTCGCCTTGTCGGCGGCGGCCCTGCTGCTGGGCATGCTGGTGGCCTCCCTGGTGGTGCGCCAGGCCCATCGCGCCGGCCGGGAACGGGAACAGCTCGCCACCCACGACACCCTCACCGGCCTGCCCAACCGCATGCTGCTCATCGATCGCCTGGAACAGGCCATCCTCCATGCGAAACGCCACAAAGGCCGCCTGGGCGTGCTGTTCATCGACCTGGACCGGTTCAAGTTGATCAACGATAGTCTGGGCCATGACGCCGGCGACGAACTCATCCGCCAGGTGGGCGCCCGCCTGCAACGGGCGGTGCGCGCCCAGGACGTGGTGGCCCGCCTGGGCGGCGACGAGTTCGTGGTGGGAGTGGCGGATGTCCAACGCCTGGAGGACGTGCTGAACGTGGTGGAGAAGGTGATGGCTGCCCTCACCCACCCCTACCTCCTGGCGGGACGAGAGATATTCACCACATGCAGCCTGGGAGTGGGCGTCTACCCGGAGGACGGCGCCAGCCCCCTGGATCTGCTCAAGAACGCCGACACGGCCATGTACCACGCCAAGGAAGCCGGCAAGAACCGTTTCCAGCTGTTCAACGAACAGATGAACACCCGGGCGGCACAGCGCCTGGAAATGGAAACCGACCTGCGTTACGCCCTGGAGCGGGACGAATTCGAACTCCACTACCAGCCCCAGCTTGCCCTGGGTACCGGCCGCCCGGTGGCCCTGGAGGCCTTGCTGCGCTGGCGCCATCCACGTCAGGGGCTGCTGGCCCCCGGCGCCTTCCTGGAACTGCTGGAGGACACCGGCCTCATCATCGCGGTGGGAGCCCGACTGTTTCGCGCCGCCTGTGGCCAGTGCGCCGACTGGCATGGGCAGGGACACAACGATCTGGTACTGGCCTTCAATCTGTCCAGCAAGGAGTTCTGGCATGGCGACCTCATCGCCACCATCCAGGCGGGCCTCGCCCAATCCGGCATGGACCCGGCGCGCCTGCAGATCGAGCTCACCGAGGGCATCCTGATGCAGGACGTCCCGCTAGCCATCGAGCGCATGAAGCAACTGCGCGCCCTGGGCATCCAGCTCTCGGTGGACGATTTCGGCACAGGCTATTCCTGCCTGGCCCACCTCAAGCGTTTCCCGGTGGACGAACTCAAGATCGACCGTTTCTTCATCAAGGACATCCTGACCCGACCGGAAGAGGCGGAACTGGTGCGCGCCATCCTCGCCCTGGGCGAGAGCCTGTCTCTGCGCACCGTGGTGGAGGGGGTGGAGAGCGAAGCGCAACTGGCGCTGTTGCGGAGCCTGGGGGCCCAGATCGTGCAAGGTTACCTGATCAGCCAGCCGCTGCCGGCGGACCAGGTCGTCCCCTGGCTGGATGCCTATCCGGCGCAATAGTCCGCCGCCAGCTTGACGTAATTGCCGGCCACACCTGGAGTGGCGGCAGCGTCAGTTTGTTATCTGTCCATGGAATCGCATTCTCGGGAAACAATTCGACGCTGACCCTTTTGGGCGCTGCTTTTGGGCGATGGTTATATGTCTTTGTTTGGCCATGGTATGGCCCTTGAATTCCTTCTGGAATACGACTGCTAAGACACGAGATTCGATTTGTTCAAGGACTTCAGTTTCGCAAGCGGAAGTACAGCCACAGAGCCTCCAGTATCGTTAACACTGCAAAACCAACAAAAATCGGCAGAAGGGTGCTCTCGATGAGCGCCAGGTACACAGCCACGCACATCCCACCTACTGCGATGGCATGAAGGAGTAGCGCCAGAAGCGGGTTATCAAATGGATTTCGACGTTGAGAGACTCGGAACTTCATTATTCACACTCGCATTCTGTGCGTGGGATAGGGGGAATATGCGGCATGCGATCACCAAGCATACTTCGAAGTATTTGCTCTGCACTTGACGCATTGGCGCGATCAATGTTGCTAAGTGTGTCTCCCATTCCCGCAACAGTAGCAAGGGACAAACCTCCGTATAGGCCAACACCGGTAACCGTGCTCGTCAATGCTCCCGCAGAGAACCTTCCTGCAACGTAAGCTTTATTGTTACTTGTCCACTCTTTCGCCGCCAATGCGGCGTTGCGAGCTACTGTAGGGTTTGACAGCGCAAGAAGGCCAGCGGCCAATGCAGCTTCGTTCTCAATGGCCCTCTTTTTCAAGCAGATGCCTGCAACGCCAGAACGCTTGTACATGTGAGTAACAGCACGGCCAATGCCTACGTAATATGACCCATAACCTTCTGTAAGGTTAACCAAAGTTGGGGGCAATGCTGGCCAAGTAGCTGGATTCGAGATATCGAATAGGCCATATGGATCGATTCCGCTCAGCGGATTCCCACCCACATAGGTGTACGGATTTACGCCGCCCGCCAACCCAATCGGATCAGCCGACATATACCTTCCGAGTTTGGGGTTGTAATACCGATGGCCGTTGTAAAACAACCCCGACTCCACGTCAAAATACTGTCCCGGGAACCTCAGGTTCAGGGTGAACTTCTGCCCATCCCCGTCCGGGTCTTCGTTGGGCGAGGTCTTGCCGAAGGCCTCGCTCTCCCAGCGCCACACCACCTTCCCCGCCAGGGTCAACACCTCGTAGGGGCTGCCCAGGTGGTCGGTGCGCACCGTGTACACCGTCCTTTGGGGTTGATGCACGATCACGCCGGTCAGGGTGTCGTCGCGCCAGACGTAGGTCATCAGGGGCTGGCTGGCACTGGCCATCTCCACCAGGAGGTGGCCTTGGGGGTCGTAAAGGTAGAACGTGGTGCCCGCTCCCTGGGGCGCGGCGCTGGTGGTCACCTTGCGGGTGCGCAGGCCCCGGTAGTCGTAGTAGTAGCTGGCGAGCAGGGTGTTGTCCGGTTTCCGCGTTTCGGCCAGGTGCCCTTCTTCGTCCCAGACGTATTTGGCGCTGCCGTCGGCGGTGAGGTTGCCCGCCGCGTCCAGGGTGACGGGCAGGCCGTTGAGGGTGGCCAGCCGATCGCTGTTGGGGGCGTAGCTGGCGTTGGCGGTGGGCGGGTAGCCGCTGCTGATGCCGGCGC
>JBGSHR010000132.1:0-2313 GCA_041752155.1 Thiobacillaceae bacterium
GCGAGCGCGACCGCTACGCCCTGGGGGCGTCCCTGGTGCGCGACTCCACCCTGGCCAGCGAGCTGGTGGACACCGGCTTGGCCACCGCCCGGCGCCAGCGCCGCAAGCTGACCCTGGACCCGTCCTGGCAGCGCAGCCTGGACGAGCGCACCAGCCTGGGCCTGAGCTACAGCCTGGCGGACGTGCGCTACGAGGACAACGGTGGCACCCAGTTGGTGGACTACCGCAACCAGACCCTCAGCGTCGGCGTCACGCGCCAGCTCTCGGAACGGGAGCAGGGCGCCCTGATGGCCAGCTACACCCGCTACGAATCCCTGCCCGGCGGGCTGTTCGAATCCGGCCAGGCGGGGCTGCGCCTGGGCTACGCCCGCAATTTCTCGGAACGCCTGCGCGGCGACCTGGGCATCGGCTACCGCCAGACCGACACCACCCTGCACAGCCAGGCCCTGGTGTGCTCCGGCCCCATCGTCGCCGGCCTATGCATCGGCACCCTGAGCCCGGTGGCGAGCACGGTGAAGGCCGACTCCAGCGGCTGGCTGCTGGACCTGAACCTGGAGCACACCCTGGAGACCGGCAGCGTGGCCATCAAGCTGAGCCGGGAGAGCCTGCCCACCGGCCTGGGCGCCCTGGCGGAGCGGGACCGGGTGCTGCTGTCCTACACCCGCAGGCTCAGCCCCACCCTGAGCCTGGGCCTGGACGCCTCCGCCTACCAGACCCGCTTTCTCGATGCCGCCTACCGGGCCAGCGACAGCAGCTACTACCGCATCGAGCCGCGCCTGACCTGGCGCCTGAGCCCCGAGTGGAGCCTGGAGGGACGCTACTGGCACGCCCTCCAGCAATACGACGTGGGCGCCAACGACGCCCGGGTCAACGGCCTCTACCTCACCCTGGTGTACCAGTGGCCCCAGGTGGCCAAATCCCGCTGATCCGTACTTCCCGCCGATAGGCTTTCACCAAGTAGCCCGGAGGAGCGCAGCGAGTCCGGGTCATGGGCGGCATGGCATCCCGGACTCGCCGCGCTCCTCCGGGCTACGCCTGCTTCCCGCCGTCTTCTTTCCCGCTAGTAGGCAAATACTGCCTTCGACCATACGGGAAATACGGTGTTCACCCTAGAGATCGCTACTGCCCGGATCGCTATCTTGCGAGTCAGGGCGTTGCCGTGTGTGCATTCGACCGTGTGTGCATTCGACCGTATGTGCATTCGACCGTATGTGCATTCGAGTAGCGCGGCGTAGTCGGGGAGGGCGAGGGGGATTCCTCGCGGAGCGGGTCAGCCGGGGGTATGGGTCATGGAAGAACAGGATCGCGGGTTGCAGGACTATCTGGCCTTCATGGGGCGGCGCAAGTGGGCCATCCTGGCCACCGCCGCGGTGGTGTTCAGCGCGGCGGCGGCCACCGCCTTCCTGCTGCCCAGCAAGTACCGCTCCACCGCCACCATCCTGATCGAGGAGCAGGAGATCCCCCAGGACCTGGTGCGTTCCACCGTCACCAGCTATGCCGATCAGCGCATCCAGAAGATCAGCCAGCAGGTGATGACCCGGGCCACCCTGGCCCAGCTCATCGAGAAGTACAACCTGTACCCGTCCCGGCGCGGCGTCGATACCAAGGACGAGCTGCTGGAGCGTGTGCGCGACGACATCCTGCTGGACATCGTCAGCGCCGACGTGATCGACAACCGCAGCGGCCGCCAGACCATGGCCACCATCGCCTTCACCTTGTCCTTCGACAGCGAGCAGGCCAGCAGCGCCCAGAGCGTGACCAACGAGCTGGTGAGCCTGTACCTCAACGCCAACCTGCGCGCGCGCCAGCAGAAGGCCACGGAGACCAGCACCTTCCTGGAGGCGGAGGCGGCGCGCCTGAGCCAGCAGCTGTCCGGCATCGAGTCGCGCCTGGCCCAGTTCAAGTCCCGCAACCTGGGCCGGCTGCCGGAGCTGGTGCAGCTCAACCTGCAATTGCGCGACCGCACCGAGAGCGAGCTGCTGGAGGCGGAACGCATGCTGCGCACCCTGGAGGAACGCCGCTTCTATCTGGATGGCCAGTTGGCCCAGGTCAAGCCCCATGCCCCCCTCACCACCGCCACCGGCGAGCGGGTGCTGGACCCCGGCGAGCGCCTCAAGGTGCTGGAGTCCCAGTACCTGAGCACCGCCGCCCTGTATTCCGCCGAGCACCCGGACGTGGCCAAGCTGCGCCGGGAGATCAAGGCCTTGCGCCAGAACGTGGCTTCCGAGCCGGGTACGGGGGAGATGGCGGGACGCATCACCGCGCTGCGCGGCGAGCTGGCCGCCGCCCAGGAGAAATACGGAGAGGCCCATC
>JBGSHR010000133.1:0-1855 GCA_041752155.1 Thiobacillaceae bacterium
CGACTGGGGCAGCAGGCCCAGGTGGGCGCACACCGGGATGCCGCGCTGGGTGAGGAAGCGTACCGTTTCCACCATGACCGCGCCGCCCTCCAGCTTGACCATGTTGGCGCCGGCGGCCATGAGCTGGGCGGCGGCGGCGAAGGCCTGTTGCGGACTGGTCTGGTAGCTGCCGAAGGACATGTCGGCCACCACGAAGGCGCCGCCGGCCGCACCCCTGGCCACGGCCGCGGTGTGATAGACCATCTGTTCCGGCGTGACCGCCAGGGTGGTGCCGTGCCCTTGTACGGTCATGCCCAGGGAATCGCCCACCAGCAACACGTCCACGCCGTTGTGGGTGAGCAGGCGGGCGAAGCTGGCGTCGTAGCAGGTCAGTACCACCAGCTTTTCGCCATTTTCGGCGCGGGTCAGGAGTTGCGGCAGGTACATGCTTGGTTCTCCATGGGTCACGCCCCCAGGTTGAAAAATTCCCGTACCCCGCGCATGTCTTGGATGCGCTGGACCAGGAGTTCGAAATCGGCATCCTTTTCCGCGAAGTTCAGATGTTCGCTGTTGACCGTGAGCAGCGGGGCGCCTTCGTAATGATAGAAGAACTCGCTATAGGCCTTGGTCAGTTCCGTCAGATAGGACTCGTTCATGGCCCGCTCCGATCCGCGGCCGCGTTTCTTGACGCGTTCCATCAGGGTGGCCGGGCTGGCCTGCAGGTAGATCACCAGGTCCGGGTCGCTGGCCTGGGGTTTCAGACCCTCGTAGAGCTGGCGGTAGAGGCGGAACTCGGCTTCGTCCAGGGTGTGGCGGGCAAACAGCATGTCCTTTTCGAGCATGAAGTCGGCCACGGTGGACGTGGTGAAGAGATCGCCCTGGCTGAAACGGTGGGCCTGCTCCACCCGGGAGACCAGGAAAAACAGTTGGGCCGGCAAGGCATAGCGGCGCCGGTCTTCGTAGAAACGGGCCAGAAAGGGGTTTTCGTCGGCATTTTCCAGGATGAGTTCCGCATCGCTCAGGGTGGCGAGTTTGCGCGCGAGACTGGTTTTGCCCGCGCCGATGGGACCTTCCACGACGATATTGCGGAAACGACCAAGCATGGGACTGACGTTGATTTGGGGTTAGGGGAGGGCCCGTGCCAGCGGATCGGGCAGGCGCGTCAGTTCGCGCATCTCCAGATCGGCGAGGCAATCCGCCACCCGTCCCTTGCCGGGGATGAGGGCATCCGGGGCGAGATCGGCCAGAGGGGCCAGGACGAAGGCGCGTTCCGTCATGCGCGGATGGGGCAGGGTCAGTCCGGGTTCGTGCATCACCAGACCGTTGTAGAGCAGCAGATCCAGATCCAGGGTGCGGGGCGCATTCTTGAAGGCGCGTGTGCGGCCATGCCGGGTCTCGATGTCCAGCAGGGCCGCCAACAGGGCGCGGGCGGAAAGATGGGTCTGGGCGGCGGCCACGGCGTTCACAAAGTCGGGTTGGTCGGCATAACCCACGGCCTTGGACAGGTAGAGGGGCGAGCGGGCGGTGAGGCGGGTTTCCGGCAACAGGGCGATCTCGTCCAGGGCCTGCTCCACCTGGACCACCGGGTCGCCCAGGTTGGCTCCCAGGGCGATGTAAACCGTGATGTCAGCCAAGCTTGACCTCGATGCTGTCTCCCGGTTTGGGGCCGGTTTTACGTCGGCGCCGCTTGCGTTTGGCATCGCCACCCTGCTGGGCGGGCAGCAGCATGGCGGCCCGTTCGCCCTCGTCCGCGTCCTGGAACCGGGTCCACCAGTCCGCCAGTTCCTGGGGGGCGTCGCCGCCCTGGGCGCGGATCAGCAGGAAGTCGTAGCCGGCGCGGAAGCGCGGGTGGGCCACCAGCCTGTAGGGTCGAGCG
>JBGSHR010000134.1:0-8477 GCA_041752155.1 Thiobacillaceae bacterium
TGTTCGGTCCGGCGCAGGGCCGGAGGGAGCAGGGTGGCCAGCACCGCGCCCAGGGGATGACGGTAATAACCGGCGGCAAAGCGAGCCAGGGCCAGGAGTTCCTCGGGCAAGGGCGGGGTGCCCCGGTCGATGACGCGGATCGCCTTGAGGCTCTCCACCGGCCGGTCGGAAACCGCTACCAGTTCCAGCAGTACGCCCACCTGGGTACGCCGGCCGAACGGCACCTCCACGCGCCGCCCGATGTCGTCCGAGGTGGCATCCGGGGCCAGATAATCGAACAACTGATCCAGGGGGGCATCGAGGGCAACTCGGGCAATCGGGGTAGGGAAATGGACGAGTGCGTTAGGGCTCAAAGTTAATGTCAAACAATAGGAGTGCGAACGAACTAACGGGCCTGTCAGCAGCTTTTCAGATTGTCCACGAATCCTGTGGATAACTGTGTGGACAAGGCGTCATCAAACTGCCAAAAAGGCTTATGAAACGCCTATTTACCCTTCAGGCCCAAATTTTACGCAGTTAGTTTTCATATGAAAAACAACAAGTTACGAAACCACCCAGGAGAAGAGCTGGCTACAGCCCATAACTAGTCCTGTCAAGCCTCCAGGGTGTGCATAAGTTAATGCTTACATTCTGGATTATTGGGGTCTGTCAATCGGTTAAACGGGCTATTTACCACCCATTCCACCAGGGCCTCCTGGGCCTTGCCGGCCGCCGACGCCTTGGCATGATTGATCAGGAACACGACGATGCGGCGATGGCCGTCCGGCCCGAGCACATAGCCGGCCAGATTGCGCACGCCATTGAGACTGCCGGACTTGAGCCAGGCCTGTCCCGCCGCGGAAGAATCGTTGAGCCGGCGTTTCTGGGTGCCCTCCAGGCCCACGGCGGGCAGGCTGGCGGCGAACTCGTAATAGGCCGGTCGCCGCGCCGCCAGCATGAGCAATCGCCCCAGGGAAGCGGCGGAGAGGCGTTCCAGGCGGGACAGACCGGAACCGTTTTCCAGCACCAGTTCCGGCATGACCAGATCCCGCTCCGCCGCCCAGGCCCTTACCGCGCGGATGCCCTTGTCCCAGGTGGCGGGGGCGCCGTAGCGAGCCGCGCCGAGGTCGAGCAGCAACATCTTGGCCATGACGTTGTTGCTGAACTTGTTGATGTCGCGCACCAGCTCGGACAGAGGAGGGGAAGCGAACTCCAGCACCAGACGCGCCTCCGCTTTGCCCTCGCCGGGACCGATGCCGCCGCTCACCGTGCCGCCCAGCTCCCGCCAAAGCACGCGAAACCACGCCGCCGTGGTGGCCTCGGGGGAGAGCAGGTTCAGGCTCATGGCCTGATCGCCGCAGGCCAGGGGATAGCTGCCGGAGACCACCAAGGCGCCGTTCTCGCGCCGGGTTTCCACCTGATCGCCCCAGCCATTGCACAAGCCGTCCGTGATCCGCACCTGATTGATCACATCGGGCAGGTCCTCCGCCCGGGCCGGATCAATTTGCAAGGCCACGCCCTGGGGCTCGGCGCGCAGGCGCAACAGCACCGTGTTGAAGTTGATCATCAAGGCCGCCGGCGGGGCGTTGTAGGGGCGCAGGGGAGCTTGGTCGAAGGCGGCCGGGTCGATAGGCTGCTCCAAGGCATAGAACGCGCTATCCAGCACCACGTTGCCGCGGATCTCGCGTATGCCTCTGGCCCGCAGCTCCCGCAGCAGGAGCCAGAAACGTTCCGGGGTCAGGCCCGGATCGCCGCCGCCCGCTAGGATCAGATTGCCATGCAACACCCCGTCGGCAAGGTCGCCGTCCACCAGCACCCGGGTCGTGAAGCTGTGGGCGGGGCCCAGGGTGTCGAGGGCCGCCAGGGTGGTGAGCAGTTTCATCACCGACGCGGGGTTCAAGGACCGGCGTTCGCCGTGGGCCAGCAGGGGGGTGGGGCTGTCCAGGTCTTGCACCAGGATGCCCACATGGCTTTCAGGAATGCCGGCCTGTTTCAGGGCCTGGGCCACAGCTTCCGGCAGTTGGGCGTGGGTGAGGTTGCTCGCCAGCAGGGCGAGCAGGATAAAAAGCCGGGATACGAGGCGGCTGTGACGCCTCAACGGCTGAGATCGCCCACGTACCAATCCATCGCCTCCACCAAACCTTCGCGGATGCGGTGGCTCGGCTCGTAGCCCAGCAGGGTACGTGCCTTGCTGATATCCGCCAGGGAATGGCGCACGTCGCCGGCGCGGAAGTCGCGGTAGCTGGGCTGGAAGCCCTTGAGATGGGGAAAACGCGGTTCCAGGGTGGCGCGGATGGCCTCGAACAGGTCGTTCAAGGTGGTGCGGTCGCCCACCGCCACGTTGTAGACCTGGTTGGCGGCGTCCGGGTGTTGCGCCGTGGCCGCCAGCAGGTTGGCCTGCACGGTGTTGGCGATGTAGCAGAAGTCCCGGCTGGTCTCGCCGTCGCCGTTGATGAACACCGGCTCGTTGTGGATCATGGCCGAGGTCCACTTGGGCACCACGGCGGCATAGGCCCCGTCCGGGTCCTGGTGGGCGCCGAAGATGTTGAAGTAGCGCAGGCCGATGGTCTTGAAGCCGTAGGCCCGGGCGAACACCTCGGCATACTGCTCGTTCACCAGCTTGGTGACGGCATAGGGGGACAGCGGCTTGCCGATCACGTCCTCCACCTTGGGCAGGCCGGGATGGTCGCCGTAGGTGGACGAAGAGGCGGCATAGACGAAGCGCGCCACCTGGGCGTCGCGGGCCGCCACCAGCATGTTGAGGAAGCCGTCGATGTTGGCGGTATTGGTGGTGATGGGGTCTTCCAGGGAACGGGGCACCGAGCCCAGGGCGGCCTGGTGCAGCACGTAATCCACCCCGGCGCAGGCTTGGCGGCAGTCGTCCAGCGTGCGGATGTCCCCCTTGATGAAGCGGAAGCGCGCCCACTGGGCCGGGGTCACCGCCGCCCGGATCTGGTCCAGGTTGCGCTGGTGGCCGGTGGCGAAGTTGTCCAGGCCCACCACATGCTGGTCCAGCGTGAGCAGCCGTTCCAGCAGGTTGCAGCCGATGAAGCCGGCCACGCCGGTGATCAGCCAGGTTTTCGGGGCGGCGGGGAGGCGGGCGAGGAGGTCGGTGTAGGCGGTCATTTCACGTACGGGGCACGGGGCAAGGGGCATGGGGCAAGGGGCAAGGAAGTCTATGCCTTGCTGCGCTTTTTGGATTGGATCAGGGCATGGAGCATTTTGGGGATCTCGGTTATTTCGTGTAGCCATTCCTTGCCAAGCTGGCGATCTATATAAGCGATTTCCATCCCGATATAGATTTGGGTACGCAATTCCCCCGCCGAGCCCTTGGCATACGACAGGAAATTCACCATTTCCTTGGTGGATTCCCTTTTGTACCCTTCGGCAATATTGGAGGGTACCGACAGCCCCGCGCGGGTGATCTGATCGCGAAATCCGAAGTCTCGCAGATCAGCCAAGGCCAAGTACAGGTTGGCGGATAAACGCGCACTACGCTTCCAAACCTCCAGCTCCTCGAAGCGCGCCATGAACCCGGTTTTCCTTGCCCCTTGTACCTTGCCCCTTGCTCCTCGATTACAGCCGCCAGAGATTGAACCCGGCCGCCTTGATCGCGGCCTGGTCATAGGCGGATTTCACATCGGTGAACACGCCGCCCTTGCGCAGCTTGGCGGTGAGCCCGGCTAGCGGCATGGCCATATATTCCTTGTGGGAAACCGCCGCGACGATGGCGTCCACACCATCGGGCAGCTTATCCCAGGGGGTGAGGGTGATGCCGTACTCGTGCTCGGCCTCGGGCGGCTCGGCGATGGGATCGTGCACCAGCACGTCGCAGCCGAAGTCCTGGAGCTCGCGCACCAGATCGGCCACCTTGGAGTTGCGCAGGTCGGGACAGTTTTCCTTGAAGGTCAGGCCCAGGACGATGACCTTGGCGCCCTTCACGGTGACGCCGTTGTTGATCATGCCCTTCACCGTCTGCTGCGCGACATACGCGGCCATGCCGTCGTTGATGCGCCGGCCGGCGAGGATGACCTGGGGGTGGTAGCCCAGCATCTCGGCCTTGTGGGTGAGGTAGTAGGGGTCGACGCCGATGCAGTGGCCGCCCACCAGGCCGGGGCGGAAGGGCAGGAAGTTCCATTTGGTGCCGGCGGCCTGCAGCACTTCCAGGGTGTCGATGCCAAGGCGGTCGAAGATCAGGGCCAGCTCGTTCATCAGGGCGATGTTGAGGTCGCGCTGGGTGTTCTCGATCACCTTGGCGGCCTCCGCCACCTTGATGGAGCTGGCGCGGTGCACGCCGGCGACTATCACCGAGGCGTAAAGCTCGGCCACCGCTTCCGAGGTGGGGCCGTCATCGCCGGAGACGACCTTGACGATCTTGGTGATGGTGCGTTCCTTGTCGCCCGGATTGACCCGCTCGGGGGAATAACCCACGTGGAAGTCCTGCTTCCACTTCATGCCGGAGTGCTTCTCCAGGAGGGGGATGCACACCTCCTCGGTGGCGCCGGGATAGACAGTGGACTCATACACCACGGTGGCGCCCTTCTTCATGTGCTTGCCCACCGTGGTGGAGGAACCCACCAGGGGGGAGAAATCGGGGATATGGGCATCATCCACCGGGGTGGGCACGGCGACGATGATGAAGTCGGCCTTGCCGATGTCGGTCGGATCCGAGCTGACCGAGAGCCGGGTGGCCGCCTTCAGGTCTTCCGTGCTGACCTCGCCGGTGGGATCACAGTAATTCTTGTAGTTGGCAATCTTGGCTTCGGAAAGATCGTAGCCGATGGTTTCGAATTTCTTGCCGAATTCAACGGCCAGGGGCAGGCCCACGTAGCCCAGGCCCACAACAGCGACAACAGTCATGACGACTCCCTTGGATGGACAAAGCGAAAGCATTCTACCGAAGCATGGCACTATCCGTGATCGGAATAGGGTAAAGAGGACACAACCATGCGCCAGTGGTTTACAGGCATCGTTATATCGGCATGTCTTTACGTTTCATTGAGCGGCATGGCTCGGGCCGACATCGTCGAGCTGCTGCCGCGCATCAAACCCGCCATCGTCGGCGTCGGCACCCTGCATCCCCTGCGCAATCCGCGCGTCAAACTCACCGGCACCGGCTTCGTGGTGGCGGACGGTCGCCATGTCATCACCAACGCCCATGTCCCCCCCGTCATCCTGGATGGCGACAAGGGGGAAACCCTGGCCGTGTTCCTGCGCGGGCCGGAGGGCATCATGATGCGCCGGGCGGAGAAGCTGGCCAGCGACCCGGACCACGACCTGGTGGTGCTGAAGATAGAAGGCGATGCCGTCCCGGCACTGCGCCTGGGCGACTCCGACCGCGCCCGGGAAGGCCAACTCTTTTTCTTCACCGGCTATCCCCTGGGCGCCGTCCTGGGGCTCTACCCCGCCACCAATCGCGCCGGCCTCGCCACCATCGCCCCCATCTTCTCCCCCCCCGCCGTAGCCCGAGGCCTGACCAGCAAACTCATCCGCCGGGCGGAAAACCCCTTCCTCATGTTCCAGCTCGACGCCACCGCCTACCCGGGCAACAGCGGCAGCCCCCTCTACGATGGCGACACGGGCGAGGTCATCGGCGTGATCAACTCGGTGTTCGTCAAAGGCGCCAAGGAGAACGCCATCAAAGACCCCAGCGGCATCACCTACGCCATTCCCGCGAAATACGTGAAGGCGCTGCTGGAAAGCGCGGGCGTGCTACCCCTGGCCGGGGCGAAGGTGCGCTGAGACCGTGGCGACGCCTCCGGATCGGCGATTGGACGGTCAAAGTCCGGCTCCAAGGGCAAGCAGCCCGTTCGCCCTGAGTAGCCCACCCAGTGGGCGTATCGAAGGGCCTGTCCCGTACCCCATGGAAGAGATGTTGATTGCCAAACTGCCGCATTCAGGATGAGCACGGCCCATGTTCCCGCTCCCGCTACGCGTGACCCTGAATCCCTCGCGCCAACTGAGGCTCTGGCTCGCCGGGCTGCACATGGTCGCCGGGTTTGCCTTGTGGCTAGCCGATCTGCCCATGACCTGGCAAGGCGCCGGCACCGTGTTGCTGGCGGCCAGCCTGGCGTATTACCGCCGCCCAGGCACGCCGGTCACGCTAAGGGGCAAATCGGATGGCAGCCTGGAAATCCAGCGGGAAGGGGACTGGGAGCAGATCGAGCTGCTACCCGACAGCCTGGTTCTGCCCGCCCTGACCGTGCTGCGCTACCGGGTTGCCGGGCAGCGTTGGGTACGTACGCTGCTGGTGCTGGCGGATAGTTTGCCGTGGGAGGATTTTCGGAGGCTGCGGGTTTGGGTGTGTTGGCTGGGTGAGATTTGACTCAATTCGTCAGCGAATACCTGTCACATCCCAAACTAATAACTCCACCTAGGTTTGACGACTATTGGGAAATACCCTTCCAAGACTCCTTCTGTTGACATGAATCGGCCCAGCCCATAGAGCAGGCTTTGCGATGGGCCTGCAAACTCTCTTCATATCTTCCAAGCCTATTCAACGCCATGGCACGCCCCACGTAAGGGCGCACATGGGTAGGATTGAGGCGGATAGCCTCCTCGAAATCCGCTAGCCCCCCTCTTGTGTCACCTGAAAATAGCTTGGCTACCCCTCGAGCATTATGTGCATGCGGATCATCCGGCTTAATTGAAAGGGTCCGGTCATAGTCCTTGAGTGCATCGGAGTAATAACCCTCCCGCTGTAGTGCTTGGCCTCTGTTGTAATAAATACGCTCCAGGCCAGTCACCCCCTGCTTACCAGCATTTTTCTCCGCCAGTTGTGCTGCTTCGTTCCAGAGTAGGAAACGATGGGAAAAACTTGTCAGGCGATCGATGGAAAAAGCGAACAAAGCCACGCACAGAATTACGCTCAACCACAAAGCCAGACGTTTGGAGATACGCCCTAGCCCAATAGCTACCAGTAAAAACAGTAACGGCGCCCAGAGATAGCTGCGGTACAGCACAAAGATTTCCTGCAACCGCACAGTGGAAATCTCCGTGGCAAACATCAGCCAAGTCGCGAGCAAGGCCAAGCCGGCCAACCCACGCTGCCCCCCTTTCCAGAGCAGCCAACTGGCCAACACAGGATAAAGACAAAACACCAACAAGCCCAAGCCGCTTGTCCAAGTTAACGCCAAGGCGAAGGGCTCCCGCATGTCCACGGACATCCAGACCGGGTTGGGCACCACCCAAAGCAGCAGGTACTTGAAGAACAGACCGGCCTGGGTCAGCACGCTTAAGGGGTAGGCGAGTTCCGGCGCCACGCCGCCCACCTGACCCTCCAGCATCTCCTGGGCGAACATTTCATAGGTCGTGCCAATGATGCCCTTGGCCTGCAGGATAACCAGCAGGGCAGTCGCCCCGAACACACCAAACAAGACTGCCAACTCGATCCTACCGATCGATTCGACAAAACGGCTACGCCGATGCAGCACCCACAGAGCGAGGCACACGGCCGGCGCCATGACTGCATGCTCCTTGGAATATACCGCCAGGAAATAACAAAACGCCGAAAACCAGAGCCAGCGTCGAGACCCCTGTAAACCGCGCCAGAATGACAACCAAGTCAGCAGGTTAAATAGGGTGGCCATTAGGATGGTGCGCTGGATCAGATAGCCGGCCGCATAAACGGCCACGGGGTGGAGCATGAACAGAAGAGCGGATAAAAAAGCGGTCCACTCCGGTTTCAGCCCGCCCTTTGGGGGTGGTCCTAGATCCGTAATTAAACGGTACAGCAACGCATAGAGCGCCATTCCCGTTGCGGCATGCAGCACAAGGTTACCGAGACGCAACCAAACTAAATCATGCCCAATATGAACAAAGCTCAGGCCGATGGAAAAATAAGCCCACCAGCGTGGTTGAAATTGAATACCTTGGGCAACGTATGCCTCGGGATTGCCCGGAAGGAAAAAATAAATGTCATCGAAAAATATGGGGTTATTCAAAAAACCGCCATAAAGCAGGAGAGCAAAGAGCATTAGTAATAACGCCCTAAATACGCGTTTTCCCATGTATTTAAAGAAGAATAACTCTGACCTCGGAATCGCGTTCATGAAGCACCCTTTATAATTATCTGTTGTATCGGGATCAACCCCAATTTCAGATGTACAACAGATGTACAGAACTCCATATGCAAAGTACCGCAAGAAAAAAGCCCCTCCGAAGAGGGGCTTTCAGGAGAGCTTGGATTAACCAGGCGGTCCGACGGTCTTGCCATTAACAAAGGCCGACATCCACGCAAGTACCACCCTTGGTCCACTGGATGGGAGCCGTCGTGGTACAGCCGCTGGGTGTCAGGCTAAACGTCTTGCTGTCCACCTCGGCAGTACCCGTGGCAGTGATAACACCTTCATCGACCGCGACACCCTGAACTTTGCCGGTATTACCTGCCGCGGCGGGTATTCCGTTCGATCCATTATCAAGTCCAACTAAGGTGGTAGCTGCACCCGTCTGACAAGCAAGATCGATGGCCGTCTTGAATGGGGTAGCCGCCAGCACCA
>JBGSHR010000135.1:0-7931 GCA_041752155.1 Thiobacillaceae bacterium
GGAGCGCAGCGAGTCCGGGGCAAAGCTCGCGCTAAAACCCCGGACTCGCTGCGCTCCTCCGGGCTACGGGTGTTACGGCACTTTCCAACAACGGCTCCGCCATGAAGTGGAGCAACACAAGGGACGGCTATGCCACAACAACAAGGCGATCACACCGCCGAAGCAGTACTGCCGGAACGGATCGACTCCGGCCTCGCCTGTCTGGTGATGCTGGCCCGCTTCCACGGCGTGGCGGCGGAGCCGGCGCAGTTGGCCCACGAATTCGCCCAAGGGCAACCCTTCGGCGTCACGGAAATCCGCCTGGCCGCCAAAAAACTGGCCCTCAAGGCCAAACCCATCAACACGGATTGCACCCGTCTTGCCACGACACCGCTACCCGCCCTGGCCTTGGCCCGTGACGGCGGCTTCTTCATTCTGGCCAAGGCCGAGGACGACAAGGTCCTCATCCACGACCCCATTGCCGCCCGGCCGCAGACCCTGTCCCGGGCGGAACTGGCGGCCCGCTGGGGTGGCGACCTGATCCTGTTCACCTCCCGCGCCAGCCTGGCGGGCGAGCTGGCCAAGTTCGACTTCACCTGGTTCATCCCGGCCATCGTCAAATACCGCAAGCTGCTGGGGGAGATCCTGCTGGTTTCCTTCGTGCTCAACCTGTTCGCCCTGGTCACGCCGCTGTTCTTCCAGGTGGTGATGGACAAGGTGCTGGTGCACCGGGGCCTCACCACCCTGGACGTGATCGCTGTGGGCCTCTTGGTGGTGTCCGTGTTCGAGGTGGTGCTCTCCGGCCTGCGCACCTACGTCTTCGCCCACACCACCAGCCGCATCGACGTGGAGCTGGGCGCGCGGCTGTTCCGCCACCTGCTCAACCTGCCCATGGCCTACTTCCAAGCGCGCCGGGTGGGCGACTCGGTGGCCCGGGTGCGGGAGCTGGAGAACATCCGCGCCTTCCTCACCGGCAACACTATCACCGTGGTGCTGGATGTCTTCTTCTCGGTGCTGTTCATTGCCGTCATGCTGTTCTACAGCGGCTGGCTGACCCTCATCGTGCTGGCCTCCTTGCCCCTCTATCTGCTCATCTCCCTGCTCGTCACGCCGCTGCTGCGCGCGCGGCTCCACGAGAAATTCAACCGGGGTGCGGAGAACCAGGCCTTCCTCGTGGAGACCGTGTCCGGCATCGACACCCTCAAGGCCATGGCGGTGGAGCCCCAGATGACCCGCCACTGGGACAAGCAGCTCGCCGCCTATGTGAGCGCAAGTTTCCGCACCGCCAAGCTCTCCACCGTGGCCCACGAAGGCGTCAACCTGGTGGGCAAGCTGGTGACGGTGGCCACCCTCTGGCTCGGGGCCAAGCTGGTGATCGAGGGCGAGCTGTCCGTGGGCCAGCTCATCGCCTTCAACATGCTGGCCGGCCGGGTGGCCCAGCCCATCATGCGCCTGGCCCAGCTGTGGACCGACTTCCAGCAGACCGGTATCTCGGTACAGCGCCTGGGGGACATCCTCAATACCCGCACCGAGTTGGCCGGCAACAAGTCGCCGCTGCCCGCGCTGTCCGGCCGCATCGAACTGGACCAGGTGGTATTCCGCTATCGGCCGGATGGCCCGGAGATCCTGCGTGGCGTCAGCCTGACCATCGCGCCGGGGGAGGTGATCGGCGTGGTGGGCCGCTCCGGCTCCGGCAAGAGCACCCTGGCCAAGCTGGTGCAGCGCCTCTATGTCCCTGAGCGGGGGCGGGTGCTGGTGGATGGCGTGGATCTGGCCCTGGCCGACGCCTCCTCCCTGCGCCGCCAGATCGGCGTGGTGCTGCAGGAGAACGTGCTGTTCAACCGATCCATCCGCGAGAACATCGCCCTGGCCGACCCGGGCGCGCCCCTGGAGGCGGTGATGCAGGCGGCCCGGCTGGCCGGCGCCCACGACTTCATCCTGGAACTGCCGGAAGGCTACGACACCATGGTGGGCGAACACGGTTCCACCTTGTCGGGCGGCCAGCGCCAGCGCATCGCCATCGCCCGGGCGCTGATTACGCAACCGCGCATCCTGATTTTCGACGAGGCCACCAGCGCGCTCGACTACGAGTCGGAACGCATCATCCAGCAGAACATGAAGGCCATCTGCCAGGGCCGCACCGTGATCGTCATCGCCCACCGCCTGTCCGCCGTGCGCGAGGCCAACCGCATCCTGGTCATCGACCGGGGCCAGATCGTGGAGCAAGGCAGCCACGCCGAACTGCTCCAGCACGAGGCCGGCCATTACAGCCGGCTGCACCGTCTACAGCACGCCTGACCATGAAACTCCAAGCTACCCTCGATCTTCTCCAGCGTTACGCCCAGGTGTTCCGCCATGCCTGGGGCGTGCGCAAGCAACTGGACGGCTTGGCGCGCCGGGGCCACGAGGCGGAATTCCTGCCCGCCGCCCTGGCGCTCCAGGAAAGCCCCGTGCATCCCGCGCCGCGCATCGCCATGAGCCTGATCATGCTGTTCGCCTTGCTCGCCGTGGTCTGGGCCGTGTTCGGCAAGATCGACATCGTCGCCAGCGCCCAGGGCAAACTCATCCCGGACGACCGGTCCAAGGTCATCCAGCCCATGGAGACGGCGGTGGTCCAGGCCATCCACGTGCGCGATGGACAAGCCGTGAAGGCGGGCGATCTGCTGATCGAGATGGACGCCACCGTGGCCCAGGCCGACGCCACCCGGATCGGCGAGGATCTCCTCGCCGCCCAATTGGAAGCCGCCCGGGCCGTCGCCCTGCTGGATGCCCTGGCGGCAAACGGCAAGCGCCCGGTGGTGGCGCTCGCCGGCGTGGAAGCAGTCAGGCTCGCCGCCGAACAACGGCTTCTGGCCGGAGAGCTTGCCGCCTTTACCACCCAGGTCGACCAGATCGACGCCGAGATCGCGCGGCGTGTGGCGGAATTGCATACCACCGAGGAGACCGTGAGCAAATTGGCGCAAACCGCGCCCATCGCCCATGCCCGCGCCGAGGACTACAAGAACCTGCTGGCCCAGAACTTCGTGTCCCGCCATGGTTATCTGGAACGGGAACAGGCGCGCATCGAGCAGGAACAGGACCTGGCCACCCAGCGCGCCAAGCTGGCCGAGCTCAGGGCGGCGATCGCGGAAGGAGGGCGGCAGCGTTCCGCCCTGCTGGCGGAGACCCGGCGTGTCGCTCTGGATCGCCTGCACCAGGCGGAACAGAAGATCGCCGCCTTGTCGCAAGAACGGGTGAAGGCCGAGAGCCGGGACCAGTTGATGCGCCTCACCGCGCCGGTGGCGGGCACGGTACAGCAATTGGCGGTGCACACCGTGGGCGGGGTGGTCACCCCGGCCCAACCCTTGATGGTGATTGTGCCCGGCGACAACCCCCTGGAGGTGGAGGCCTTCGTGGAGAACAAGGACATCGGTTTCGTGCACGGAAGCCAGATCGCCGAGGTGAAGATCGAGACCTTCCCCTTCACCAAGTACGGCACCCTGAGCGGCACCGTCACCCAGGTCTCCAGCGACGCCATCCAGGACGAGAAGCGTGGCCTGGTCTACGCGGCCCGGGTGAAGCTGGCGCGCACCAGCCTGGACGTGGACGGCAAGACGGTGAACCTCACCCCGGGCATGGCGGTTACCGTGGAAATCAAAACCGGCAAACGCCGCGTCATTGAGTACTTCCTCAGTCCGCTCATGCAGTATTCGGATGAGAGCCTGAAGGAAAGGTGACGCTGCTCGGAACGGGTTGGTGTCGGTTGGAAATCCACCCCCCTGAAGGGACGTGAAAATCTAGGGCGCTATCTCCGAAGGCGGAAAGGCGGCTGCCGAGTCAGCCACTCGGCCATCCGCAGGGCAACCTGTGGATCAAGCGCGCCTTCGAGATCGCCACCATCGCCATTGGCCGCAAGCTGCTGCCGAGGTGGTCCAAAAATACCAATAAAATATCCCTACACCACGGCTGGTTTGTCAGATTCCTGCAACCTCACCCAGGTAGATTTGCGTCCGCCGTAAGCCAAAGCCACACCCGTCGCGAGGCGGGGCCGGAAAACCCAGGATCTGCCATATCAATACCGAGAAGGGGCAGCAGACAGCCGGGCTA
Organism: Thiobacillaceae bacterium; assembly: GCA_041752155.1. Classification (GTDB taxonomy): domain Bacteria; phylum Pseudomonadota; class Gammaproteobacteria; order Burkholderiales; family Thiobacillaceae; genus PFJX01. Next base: position 4,066 of record JBGSHR010000135.1, read on the forward strand.
CCTGAGTGCACTAAATTTTTTTCTAAATAGTCACCCTCCAGGAGTATTTTTCATGCGTAAGACTCAAATTTCCATGCTGGTGGCCGCCGCCCTGGCCACCATGGCCGCCGGTGCCCAGGCTGCTGTCCCCTATACCACCGATGTTCTGCCGTCCGGCGACGCCCAGGAAATGACCGCCCCCTATATCCTGGCGGCAGGCTGGACCCAGAAGGTCATCGCCAACCGCACCAATCAAAATGCCTTGGTGCCGGGCTCCAATTCCGGCAACTGGGACATGATCGATTCCAACCGCACCGGGCCGGATGCCAACCGCTACCTGTTCATGCCGTTCGAAACCGGCACCGGCGGCGTGCAGCGTGTCGACCTGTGGGACAGCAACTACAACACCCGTACCGTCACCATCGTCGCGCCCGGCACCCAGGGCTTCAAGTCCGGCGACGCTTCCCGCTGGACCCCCTGGGGCAGCTACCTGACCGCAGAAGAATCCTGGGGTCCGGGCAGCACCAAAGGCCGTCTGTTCGAAGTCACCAACCCGACCACCGCGGCAGCCAACGGCGGCACCTTCATTCAGCGCAGCATCATTCCGCGCGTCTCCCACGAAGGTCTGGCGTTCGACAAGAACAACAACTTCTATTTCATCGACGAGTTGAACGGGGGCTCGGTCTACAAGTACGTTTCCGCCAACGCCAATGCCACCACCGGCGATGAGTACTTCAACAAGGGCCAGACTTTCGCACTGAAAGTCGGCGCGGGCAGCCAGTTCGAGGGTAACAACGGCCTCGCCATCACCGGCGCCGCTAGCTGGGTTGCCATTACCGATACCAACGGCGTACCTACCTCCGACACCTTCGCTGCCGTGGTCAACGGTGGCGGCACCATCGCTCTGGATGGTCGCGCCGCAGCCGATCTGGTGGGCGCAACCGGCTTCAACCGTCCCGAAGACCTGGAAATCCAGACTCTGGCCAACGGCGACCAGCTCCTGTACTTCCCGACCACGGACTCGGACAACAACAACGATAAGACTGACGGTCGTAGCCGCGTCTACACCCTCAATCTGACCACGGGTGCAGTCGGCTTGTTTGCTAGTACCGACACCATCGACTCGGCGACAGGTTTGCCTGTGGGCACCCCATTCAGCAATGCTGACAACCTGGCTGAAGGTCCCGACGGCATGTATATCATCGAAGACCAGAATGGCGGCGTCGAAAACATCTGGCGCACCGTCGATGCCGACAAGGACGGCGTCGCTGAATCCATGAGCGTGATCGCAACGCTGCGCGTCAAGTATGCCGAGTCCACTGGTATGTATTTCCTTGGCGACAAGATTTACGTCAACGTTCAGCATCCCGACAGCGGCAACGATATGCTGGTGGAAATCAGCCCCGTTCCCGAGCCCGAGACCTACGCCATGATGCTGGCCGGTCTGGGTCTGGTGGGTTTTGCCGCCAAGCGTCGCAATGCCAAGAAATAAGCAGGACTAAGTAAGTCGATCGAACGCGGCCTCCGGGCCGCGTTTTTTATTTCTCGGGGTCCGCTTGCGCATCCTTACCTTGGTGGGGAGGCGGGCATTCCGGTATCATTCCGCATCCGTGTATCAGCCAAATTTATGACCCGTTACGTATTCGTCACCGGTGGCGTTGTTTCTTCCCTGGGGAAGGGCATCGCCGCCGCGTCTCTGGGCGCGATCCTCGAATCCAGAGGATTGACGGTCACCCATCTCAAGCTTGATCCCTACATCAACGTCGATCCGGGCACCATGAGCCCGTTCCAGCACGGCGAGGTGTTCGTCACCGAGGACGGCGCCGAGACCGACCTGGATCTGGGCCATTACGAGCGCTTCACTCGCGCCAAGATGAGCCGGCGCAACAACTTCACCACCGGCCAGATCTACGAGTCGGTGATCAAGAAGGAGCGGCGCGGCGAATATCTGGGCCGGACGGTTCAGGTCATCCCCCACATCACCGACGAGATCAAGGCCTACATCAAGCGCGGCGCCGAGGGGGCCGAGGTGGCCATCGTCGAGATCGGCGGCACGGTGGGCGACATCGAATCCCTGCCGTTCCTGGAGGCCATCCGCCAGATGGGCATCGAGGAGGGCAAGACCGGGTGCTGCTACATCCATCTCACTCTGCTGCCCTACATCCCCACCGCCGGCGAGCTGAAGACCAAGCCGACCCAGCATTCCGTCAAGGAATTGCGCGAGATCGGCATCCAGCCGGACGTGCTGCTGTGCCGGGCGGATCGCTCCATTCCGGCGGAGGAGCGGCGCAAGATCGCCCTGTTCTGCAACGTCATGCCGGAGGCGGTGATCGAGGCCCTGGACGCGGCGTCCATCTACATGATCCCGGCCCTGCTGCACGACCAGATGCTGGACGAGATCGTCTGCCACAAGCTGGGCCTGCTGGCCAAGGCGGCGGACCTGTCGGTGTGGAACCGGCTGATCGACGCCCTGGAGCATCCCGAGCATGAGGTGAACATCGCCTTCGTCGGCAAATACGTGGACCTCACCGAGTCCTACAAGTCCCTCACCGAGGCCATGGTCCACGCCGGCATCCATACCCGCAGCCGGGTCAACATCCATTACATCGACTCCGAAGCCATTGAGCGCGATGGCAGCGGGGCCCTGGCGGCCATGGACGCCATCCTGGTGCCGGGCGGCTTCGGCAAGCGCGGCACCGAGGGCAAGATCGCCGCCATCCGCCATGCCCGGGAGCAGCGCATCCCCTACCTGGGCATCTGCCTGGGCATGCAATTGGCGGTGGTGGAGTTCGCCCGTAACGTGGCCGGCATGACCGGTGCCCATTCCACCGAGTTCGAGGCGGAAACGCCTTATCCGGTCATCGCCCTGATCACCGAATGGCAGGATGCCGACGGCAATATCGAGCGGCGCGATGCCGATTCCGACCTGGGCGGCACCATGCGTCTGGGCGGGCAGCTGTGCAATCTGGGTGAAGGCACCCTGGCGCGCCAGATCTACGCCAAGGATGAGATCGTCGAACGCCACCGCCACCGCTACGAGGTGAACAACAGCCTGCTGGCCAAGCTGGAAGCGGCCGGGCTCACGGTGGCCGGCCGGGCGCCGGGCACCGACCTGTGCGAGATGGTGGAGCTGCCCCGGGATGTGCACCCCTGGTTCGTGGGCTGCCAGTTCCACCCGGAATTCACTTCCAATCCCCGCGACGGCCACCCCCTGTTCAAGGCCTTCGTGGAGGCGGCCCTGGCCAATCAGCAAGTGAGGGAGATGGCATGAAACTGTGTGGCTTCGAAGTCGGCCTGGATCAACCCCTGTTCCTCATCGCCGGACCCTGTGTCATCGAGTCCGAGCAGATGGCCATGGACACCGCCGGCAAGCTCAAGGAGATCTGCGCCGAGGTGGGCGTGAACTTCATCTACAAGTCGTCCTACGACAAGGCCAACCGCTCCTCTGGCACGTCGTTCCGTGGCTTGGGCATGGACGAGGGCCTGCGCATCCTGGCCGAGGTGAAGCAGAAGATCGGCGTGCCGGTGATCACCGACATCCACAGCATCGACGAGATCGCCGCCGTGAGCGCCGTGGCTGACGTGCTGCAAACCCCCGCCTTCCTGTGCCGCCAGACCGACTTCATCCAGGCCGTGGCGGCCTCGGGCCGGCCGGTCAACATCAAGAAGGGCCAGTTCCTCGCCCCCGGCGACATGAAAAACGTCGTCGACAAGGCCAAGGCCGCCAACGGCGGACAGGACACCATCATGGTGTGCGAGCGGGGCGTCTCGTTCGGCTACAACACCCTGATCTCCGACATGCGCGGCCTGGCCATCATGCGCGAGACCGGTTGCCCGGTGGTGTTAGACGCCACCCACTCGGTGCAGCAGCCGGGCGGCCAGGGCGA
>JBGSHR010000136.1:0-3767 GCA_041752155.1 Thiobacillaceae bacterium
CTCCGTGCTGGCGGACATGGCGGAACAGATGGTGCGCGCCGGCGGCGACATGGCCCGCCTGGGCGGCATCATGCGCCGCTTGGTGAACGGCGAGCGGGATGCCGACCTCCTCACCAAGGGCATGGGCGCCCTGGGGCGGCAACTGGTGTTGGATATCCTGAACGAACTGGGGCGAGCCAACCTGCACTGATGCGCTGGCACAAAGTTATCGCGACAACGCCCGAGACAGCGCATGGGCGCCCTACAATGGGCGCTTCGCGTATTCGGCGCCGCAATTCGAGCCCCATGGTGTCCACTTGGGAACAGGCCGGACTCATATTGGAAAAATAAAAAATGGCAGATGACAATTTTCTGGTGCCTGTGCGCAAGTCCGAGATCGAGATCGGCAAACCCTTGCCTTTCGCCTTGTACGACGCGGATCGCAATCTGCTGATCAATCAGGGTGTCGTCGTCGCCAGCGAAAGCCAGGTGGCGGGCCTGATGGGACGCGGCCTGTTCCGGGAGCGGTCCGGCTCTTCCGCCGCTTCCGGTGGCGTCGCCCCGGGCGAAGTTCCGCCTGGCGAGAGAAGCGGGGCGGGCAAACCCCAGGAAGAGACCCTGGCCTTCGACGCGATCAAACTCTTGCCGGGGGACGCGCTGCAGTTGCAGCCCCTGCAAGAAGGCCAGGTCGAGCGCTTCACGGTGCATGTCATCGGCGTCATGCGGCCCAAGAGCGTATTGGTCACCGCCCCCGTGGTGGACGGCAAGCTCATCTTCATCCGCGATGGCCAGAGCTATCTGGTGCGCGCCTTTTCCGGCTTGAATGTGTGCGCATTCAAATCCCGGGTACTGAAGTCCCAATTGCAGCCCTTCCCCTACCTGCACCTGTCCTATCCGGACAGCGTCCAGGCCATGCGCATCCGCAAGGCCATGCGCGCCCCCGCCAACATCATCGTCGCCGTGAACGAGAGCGAGGAGGGGCGCCAGACCGGGGCCGGAAAGCTGGTGGACATCAGCGTGGGCGGCGCCAAGCTGCTGTCCCCCATGACCCTGGGCCAGAAGGACCAGACCGTCTGGCTGTCGTTCAAGGTGCGGCTGGGGGACATGGAGGAGTATGTGAAAACCCCCGCCATCCTGCGCTCCACCGGCGAGGAGGCGGACGAACAGGGCAAGCCCATGAAGTCCTACGGCATCCAGTTCGGCGACCTCAACCAGTCCCAGCGCCTGATCATCATGAACCTGGTCTATCAGCACCTGCTCAAGGACAGCGAGTAAAGGAAGGCAAGCAATGCGGCAATACCTCGATCTGCTCCAGCACGTGCTGGACCACGGCACCCGAAAATCCGACCGCACCGGCACCGGCACCGTCTCCGTGTTCGGCCACCAGATGCGCTTCGACCTGAGCCAGGGCTTTCCCCTGCTCACCACAAAAAAAGTCCACCTCAAGTCCATCGTTCACGAGCTGCTCTGGTTCCTGAAGGGCGACACCAACATCAAGTACCTCAAGGACCACGGCGTCTCCATCTGGGACGAATGGGCCGATGCCAACGGCGATCTCGGCCCCATCTACGGCTACCAGTGGCGCTCCTGGCCCGCCGCCGACGGCCGCCACATCGACCAGATCAGCGAAGTGGTGGACACCCTCAAGCACAACCCGGATTCCCGCCGCATCATCGTCTCCGCCTGGAACGTGGGCGAGATCCCCAACATGAAGCTGCCCCCCTGCCACGCCTTCTTTCAGTTCTACGTGGCCGACGGCAAATTGAGCTGCCAGCTCTACCAGCGCAGCGCCGACATCTTCCTGGGCGTGCCCTTCAACATCGCCAGCTACGCCCTGCTCACCCTGATGATGGCCCAGGCCACCGGCCTGAAACCCGGCGACTTCGTCCACACCCTGGGCGACGCCCACATCTACCTCAACCACCTGGACCAGGTGCACCTGCAACTCAGCCGGGACACCCGGGCGCTGCCCACCATGCGCCTCAACCCGGCGGTGACCGGCATCTTCGACTTCAAGTACGAGGACTTCACCCTGGAGGGGTATGACCCGCATCCGGGGATCAAGGCGCCGGTGGCGGTGTAGCAAAATGCGGCCATGCCGATGACGGCGGGCAAAGAGGGAAGTGACATGACGACAGCGAAAGAAATGATCAGGGAAGTGGTGGAGGCCCAGCCAGAAGATGCTTCCTACGAGGAAATCATCCGGGAGTTGGCCTTTGAACGCATGATCGAACGCGGGCTGGAGGATGCGCGTCAGGGGCGCCGCATCAGCAATGAAGAGATGGCCCGCCGGATCAAGACATGGCAGGGCTGAGATGGACGGCTGAAGCCCAGTCTTGGCTAAAGGACATCTACGACTACATCGCGCTGGATAACCCACAGGCTGCCGCCGGGGTCGTAGAGGGCATCTTCGAAAAAGCCCAACTGCTGCGCCAGTTCCCTGACATCGGCTACCGATACCGCCAAACCGACCAAGGCGAGATCCGCATCCTGCTTTACGGCCACTACCGAATCGCCTACTTGCACAATGCTGGTGAAGGGTGCGTCGATGTGTTGGGTGTATTCCACGGCGCGTTGGACATAGAGCGGTATCTGCCCTGAGAGACGCAGGTGGTGTTCGTCACGGGCCCCTTTGGCTCGAAAGCAATTCGACACCTTGGGTCCGTTCGCCAAATCTGGGAAGCGCGGCTGGCAGCAATCAATAGGGTCAGTGTCGGCTTGTTTTTTGATGCCCCCTCACCTAAGCCCGTAGGTTGGGCTGAGCCATGCGAAGCCCAACATCACGTGGGGGAATGCGTTGGGCTTCCTTCGTCAGCCCAACCTACATGTACTGAAAATAGATTCCCCGTTTGAAGCGCTATCTACCGTTTCGCCAAACGTATACTATGGGATACACGCGCTCAATCCAGACCACCGAGGCTTTCGACGCCTGGTTTTCCAGCCTCAAGGACCGGGCGGGGAAGATGCGGGTTCAGGCGCGCATCGACCGCGTCGAGGATGGCAACTTCGGCGACTGCGAGCCAGTTGGCGAAGGGGTGTCGGAGATGCGTATCCACTTTGGGCCAGGGTGCCGCGTGTACATCACGCAGATCGGACTCGAAGTCGTGGTTTTGTTGGCCGGTGGCGACAAGTCCACCCAGGCCAAGGACATCAAGAAAGCGCTGAGGCTGGCGCGGGAACTGAAGGAGTAAGGAACATGGCTCTGAAACTGCGCAAATGGGATAGCGCCGAGCACCTCAAGACCGACGAGGATATCGCGCTCTACCTAGAAGCCTGTCTTGAAGAGGCCGGAGACGATGCCGCGTTCATCGCCAAGGCGCTCGGCACCATCGCCCGCGCCAAAGGTATGACGCAACTGGCGAAGGATACCGGGCTTGGGCGCGAGAGCCTTTACAAGGCACTGTCAGGCGAGGGCAACCCAAGCTTTGCCACGATTCTGAAAGTTGCCCGGTCGCTGGGGCTGGAGTTTCGGCCCGTTGTGAAGCGTCAGCGGGAAGATGCGGCGGCATGACCAGAATCTCTGCATGATGGTTTTGTAGGCGGCGTCGAAGCGGTTTTCGGAATCCGTAGGGTGAATCAATAGGGTCAGTGTCGAATGGCACTTACATAAGCCCCATGGAGTTACCGGTTCAGTTCGGAATTGAATTCGATGCCGACCCTCAGCTGACCCTCAGCCATGCCCGCCCAGGGGGGGGATTTCCCCTGGGGACGGGCCGCTGCGGCTGGGCGCTTGCGCCGGCCGGGTTTCCGGCCTTGGCGCGGGGCGTCAGAGATCGGAAGAGCACACG
>JBGSHR010000137.1:0-3073 GCA_041752155.1 Thiobacillaceae bacterium
GCGGGGTCGAAGCCGACGCGCCCATCCAGCATGCCGACATAGACCCGCCCGGCACCGCACAGGAGCGCCCCGCGCCCGGCCAATATGGCCGCCCCGGCCATGCCCACGGCTCCGCCCAGGATACCTACCGCGCCAAAGTCCCCTTTCTGGCAATCCGCATGTCGCCGGGGCAAAGGGGTGGGTTCCGTGAGTGCGTTTATCTTGAACATGGTTTCCTTTTCAAATCAGGCCTCTATAAACACATTACAGACTAGAGGATGGAGAATGTCATGGATGCGCCTATGACCCCCGCGGGGGGCAAGCTGCTCACCTGCGATCTGGAAGACACATGTACCGCACTGAATTGCGAAGAGGTCATGGATCTGTATGCCAATGCGCTGATGGAAAGCCAGGAGGGTACGGAATTCATCGCCCATTACTGCGGGCTGGACTATCTGATCAAGCTGCAACCACCGGAAGAGCCGGCTTGAAGCGTTTCGCTTTATAGTCTCGCGTCTATTGCCACAACCGGGCCGACGTCCGCCGGTCTCGACTCACCATGAACGACTCCAAACCCCGTGTCCTGGTGGTGGATGACGACACTCTCATGCGGGAAGTGCTCAAGGCCATTCTGCGGGATGAGGGATTTGCCGTGGCCGGTGAGGCCAAGGATGGTCAGTCCGCCATCGCCCTGGTGGAAAGCAGCCAGCCCGATGCCGTGTTCCTGGACGTCAACATGCCCGGCATCTCCGGTCTGGAGACCCTCAAGGTGTTGCGCGAGCGCTTCCCGCAAGTGCGGGTCATCATGGTCACCGGCGATGCTTCCATGGAAACCGTGCGGGAGGCCGTCAGCCACGGCGCCATCGGTTTCATCATCAAACCCTTCAAGGCCGGACGTGTGGGCGATTCCGTGCGCGCCGCGCTGAAAGCTTCGTCGGACGCGACCTTCGGCTAAAATCGCCCCCTTGCCCCACAACCCCTCCGGGTAGGTTCCCATGTCCCGTGTTCTATTTCTCAAGGGCGCTCCCGCCCTGTCCGATTTTCGTATCGACAAGCTTCAGCTTGCCCTCGACCCCATCGGGCTGGCCCAGGTCCGGGCGGAGTTCCGTTATTTCATCGAGCTGCGGGAGGCGCTAGCCGAGGCGGATCTGGATTTCCTCAAGAGCCTGCTGCATGCGGAAGCCCACGAGCCGAAGGTCGATGCGTTGCTGGTGACCCCGCGTTTGGGCACGGTTTCGCCCTGGTCTTCCAAGGCCACGGACATCGTCGCCAACTGCGGCCTGGCCGGCATCGCCCGGATCGAGCGGGGCATCAGCTGGCATCTGGTGGCGAAAAAACAGGCCGGCAAGAAGAGCGGGATTCTGAAGCCGGAACAGATCCAGGCGGCCCTACCGTACCTGCATGACCGCATGACCGAGAGCGTGCTGTTCGACGAGACCGAGGCGGCGCGCCTGTTCCACCACGTGGCGCCCCAGCCCCTCGACAGCGTGGACATCCTCAAGGGCGGCAAGAAGGCCCTGGACAAGGCCAATGGGGAATGGGGCCTGGCTCTGTCCCCGGACGAAATCGACTACCTGGTGAGCAACTTCAAGCGGGTGAAGCGCAACCCCACCGACGTGGAGTTGATGATGTTCGCCCAGGCCAACTCGGAGCACTGCCGCCACAAGATCTTCAACGCCGATTGGGTGATCGACGGCAAGAAGCAGGATGAATCCCTGTTTGCCATGATCCGCCACACCCATACCGTGAGGCCCCGGGGCACGCTGTCCGCTTATGGCGACAACGCCTCGGTGATCGAGGGCGCCACCATCGGCCGCTTCTATCCGGATGGCGACCAGATCTACCGCTTCCACCAGGAGCCCACCCACATCCTCATGAAGGTGGAGACCCACAACCATCCCACCGCCATCTCCCCCTTCCCCGGCGCCGCCACCGGCTCGGGCGGCGAGATCCGCGACGAGGGCGCGGTGGGCCAGGGCTCCAAGCCCAAGGCGGGCCTCACCGGCTTCACCGTCTCCAACCTGCGCATCCCCGGCTTCGAGCAGCCCTGGGAGGCGGACTTCGGCAAGCCCGGGCGCATCGTCTCCGCCCTCGACATCATGATCGAGGCCCCCCTGGGCGCCGCCGCCTTCAACAACGAATTCGGCCGCCCCAACCTGACCGGCTATTTCCGCAGCTTCGAGATGCAGACCCCGGACGGCCAGGTGCGCGGCTACCACAAGCCCATCATGCTGGCCGGCGGGGTGGGCAACATCCAGGAAGGCCACATCCACAAGAAGCGTTTCCGCGCCGGCACCCTGCTGATCCAGTTGGGCGGCCCGGGCATGCTCATCGGCCTGGGGGGCGGCGCCGCCTCCAGCCTGGGGGCGGGCAGTAACGTGGAGGCCCTGGACTTCGACTCGGTGCAGCGCGGCAACCCGGAGATCCAGCGGCGCGCCCAGGAGGTCATCGACCGCTGCTGGCAGATGGGCGAGGCCAATCCCATCCTCTCGGTGCACGACGTGGGGGCCGGCGGCCTGTCCAACGCCATGCCCGAGCTGGCCCATGGCGCCGGTCTGGGCGCCACGTTCGAATTGCGGGCGGTGCCCAGCCTGGAGCCGGGCATGTCGCCCCGGGAGATCTGGTCCAACGAGGCCCAGGAGCGCTACGTCCTGGCCATCGCCCCCAAGGACCTGGCCGCGTTCCAGGCCATCTGCGAGCGGGAGCGCTGCCCCTACGCGGTGGTGGGCAAGGCCACCCGGGCGGGCCAGCTGGTGGTGACGGACCGCCACTTCGACAACCGGCCGGTGGACATGGAGATGGAGGTGCTGCTGGGCAAGCCGCCGCGCATGACCCGCAAGGTCAAGCACCTGGCCCCCACCCTGACGCCTTTCCACGCCGAGGGCCTGGATCTTAAGGAATCGGCCTACCGCGTGCTGCGCCACCCGGCGGTGGCCAACAAGACCTTCCTCATCACCATCGGCGACCGCACCGTGGGCGGCTACACCGCGCGCGACCAGTTCGTCGGTCCCTGGCAGATGCCGGTGGCGGACGTGGCGGTCACCGCCATGGGCTACGACAGCTATCTGGGCGAGGCCATGGCCATGGGCGAGCG
>JBGSHR010000138.1:0-18759 GCA_041752155.1 Thiobacillaceae bacterium
GCCGGCGGCCGCCTTGCTGGCCTTGTGGCGCCGGCACGGCAGCGATGCGCCCCAGCATATCCACGGCAACTTCGCCCTGGCCATCCTGGACTCCGCCGAGCAGAGCGTCTTCCTCGCCCTGGATCGGATCGGCGCGGAAAAGCTGTGTTTCGCCGCCTCCGGCCAGGGCATGGTGTTCGCCAGCCAGGCCGACATGGTGGTAGGCCACCCGGCGGTAGGCGCCAAGCTGGACCCCCAGGGCCTGTTCAATTACCTGTATTTCTCCCAGGTTCCCGCGCCGGGCAGCATCTTCCAGGGCGTGGAAAAACTCCTGCCGGCCCAGTGGGCCTGGTGGCGCAAGGGCCAGTTGTCGCGCGGATTCTATTGGGCCATGCAGTACCGGGATGCGCCGCGCCACGATTTCGCCGAGCAAGCCGCCCACTTCCACGGGCTGCTGCGCGTGAGTGTGGCCCGCGCCCGGGGCGACGACGACGTGGCCACCTTTCTGTCCGGCGGCACCGACAGTTCCACCGTCAGCGGCGTGCTCAAGGAACTGGCCGGCCAGGCCCAGACCTATTCCATCGGCTTCGACGCCAACGGTTTCGACGAGATGGAATACGCCCGTCTCGCCGCCAAGCGATTCGGCCTGGACATGCGCGAGTACTACCTCAAGCCCGAGGACATCCTCACCACCATCCCCCTCATCGCCAGCCACTACGACGAGCCCTTCGCCAACGAATCCGCCGTGCCCACCTATTTCTGCGCCAAGCTGGCGGCGGCCGACGGCCACAAGGTGATGCTGGCCGGGGATGGCGGCGACGAGATCTTCGGCGGCAACGCCCGTTATGCGAAACAAAAGGTGTTCGAGGCCTATCACCGTCTGCCCGGCCTGCTGCGCGGTGGCCTGATCGAGCCCATCGCCCAGCTGCCCGGCGCCGACGCCCTGGCGCCGCTGCGCAAGCTGCAAAGCTATATCCGCCAGGCCAATGTGCCGCTGCCGGAACGCCTGGAGTCCTACAACTTCGTCTATCGCCAGCCCCTGGCGGAGATGTTCGCGGGCGACTTCCTCGCCAGCGTGGATACCCACCTTCCGGGCGCTTTGCTGAAAGAGGTGTACGACCGCACCGACTCCACCTCCTTCATCAACCGCATGCTGCATCTGGACATGAAGTTCACCCTGGCGGACAGCGACCTGCGCAAGGTGACGGGCATGACCGAGGCCGCCGGCATCGACGTGCGCTATCCCCTGCTGGATGACGCCATGCTGGAGTTTTCCGGCCAGGTGCCGCCGGACTGGAAGGTGAAGGGACAATACCTGCGCTGGTTCTTCAAGAACGCGCTGAAGGGGTTTTTGCCGGACGAGATCATCAACAAGAGCAAACACGGCTTCGGCCTGCCCTTCGGCCTCTGGGCCAAGGACTACGCGCCCCTGCGCGAACGCATCGAGGCGCGCATGGAGTCCTTCAAGGGACGCGGCCTGCTCAACGCCGCCTATGTGGAGCACGTCCGCAGCGAACACATGTCCGGCCACGCCACTTATTTCGGCAAGATGGTCTGGAACATTCTCACCCTGGAGGAATGGCTCGCCGCGCGCGGGCTGTAACCCGGCACCAGGCGCTCAGGTGACGCCGCGCCCCAACGCCCCGCCATAGATCGCCTGGTAGTTGGCGATGCTGCGGGTCCAGTTGCGTTCCGATTCGACGAAACGGCGCCCGTTGGCGCGGATGGCCGCGCCGCCGTCCGGAAGCCGGAGAGTGGCCAGGGCCTTGACCACCAGGTCGTCCACATCACCGGCGCGGAACAGCACGCCGGTAGCCCCATCCTGGATCAATTCCTTGTGGCCGCCCACGTCGGAGGCGATGAGCAGATGCCCCTGGGCCATGGCCTCCAGGGGTTTCAGCGGCGTGACCAGCTCGGTCAGGCGCATGGGGTGACGCGGATACGCCAGCAGGTCCACTAGATCGTAATAGCGCCCCACTTCGGCATGGGGCACCCGGCCGACGAATACCACCTTGTCGGCCACGCCCAGAGCGGCGGCCTGGGCCTTGAGATTGGCCTCCTGGGGGCCGCCACCCACCAGCAGCAGACGCACGTCCGGCGCCTGGGCCAGCACCCCGGGCAAGGCCTGAAGCAGCAGGTCCAGCCCCTCATAGGCATAGAACGAGCCCAGGAAACCGATCACCCGGCAGCCGGTCAGGCCCAATTGGGCCTTGAGGGCGGGATCGGCCCCGGCGCTCATGCTGAAGTGGGCGATGTCCACCGCATTGGGCACCACGCCGATCTTGTCGCTGGGAATGCCACGGGAGATCAGGTCGTCACGCAGGCCGGCGCAGATGGTGACCACCCGGTCGGCCTGGCCCACGGCGCGGGTTTCCATGGCATGGGTCAGGCGGTAGCGCAGGCCACCTTCCTTCTGGGTGCCGTGGTCCACCGCCGCGTCCTCCCAGAAGGCGCGGATCTCGTACACCACCGGGATGCCCAGGCGCTTGCCCACGTGCAAGGCGGGAAAGGCATTCAACACGGGCGAATGGGCATGCAGGATATCCGGCTTCAACTCTCGCGCCAGACCCAACAGGCGTTGCTCCGTGGCCTGCATCAGGGCCCACTGGTTGAGCCCCGGCAGGCGGCTGGCCAGGCCTTTGGGCTGAGGGGTCCGGTAGAAGCGCAGGCCGTCCGCCTCTTCCTCGGCCACCGTGCAGTCGACCTGCTTGGGGCTGGTCAGATGGAAGGTCTCCCAGCCCCGCTTGCGCTGCTCGCGCAGGATGTTGGCGCTACGGAAGGTGTAGCCGGAATGGAGCGGCAGGGAGTGGTCGAAAACGTGGAGGATGCGCAGGCTCATGCAGATATTCCGTTCGTATTTTGGGATGCGTCGTTATTGCGCAGGAAGGCCTCGAACATGAGCAGAGACCAGAGGGAGGCACTGTAGTCGCGCCGCCCCCGGGCGTGCTCATCGGCCATGTGCGTCAGGAAGGCCATGTCGAACAGGCCGGTGTCGGCCATGCGCCGGGACGACAAAGCGGCGGCCAGCTTGTCTTTTAGAGGACCGCGGAACCACTCGGCCAGGGGAATGGAGAAGCCCATCTTGCGGCGGTACATGATGTCGTGGGGCAGGTAGGGCTCCAGGGACTGCTTCAGCATGAATTTGCCTTCGCCGCCACGCAGCTTGTAGTCCGTCGGCAGTCCGGACACCCATTCCACCAGCTTGTGGTCCAGGAACGGCACGCGCACCTCCAGGGCATGGGCCATGCTGGCCCGGTCCACCTTGGTCAGGATGTCGCCCACCAGGTAGGTCTTCATGTCGAGATACTGGACTTGCGCCACCGCATCCCGCGCCGGGTTGCGGGCGTGGTGACGACGCAGCACCTCCACCGCCCGGTAGCCGTTCAGGCGGCGCTTGAAGGCCGGACTGAACACCTGGCTGCGCAGGGTGTCGCTCATCACCGAGACGCCGTGGAAATAACCCGCCACCGTGTCCCGCGCCATGGCCTCGAAGGTGCTCTTGGCGCGCAGCACCTTGGGGGCCCAGTCCGCCTTGGGATAGCTGCGTCCGAGAAAACCGAACAGGGGACGCCGCACCCCGTAGGGCAGCAGGCCGCGCATGCGCTGTTCATAGTTATGCCAGCGATAGCGCCGGTAGCCGGCGAAGTTCTCGTCGCCGCCGTCGCCGGACAAGGCCACGGTCACATCCTTGCGCGCCAGCTGGCATACCCGGTAGGTGGGCATGGCGGAGGAGTCGGCATAGGGTTCGTCGTACAGGTGGGCGAGTTCGTCCACCAGGCTGAAGTCGTCCGCCTCCACGGTGTTCTCGTGGTGGTCGGTACGGTAGCGCTCGGCCACCTGGCGGGCATGGCCAGCCTCGTTGTATTTCGGGTCGGCGAAAGCGATGGAGCAGGTCTTCACCGGCTGCTTGGACAAGCCCGCCATCATGGCCACCACGGCGGAGGAGTCCACGCCGCCGGAGAGGAAGGCACCCAGGGGCACTTCCGCCACCATGCGGATGCGCACCGCCTCGCGCAGGCGCTCGATCATCTCCCCCTCGGCATCCTCCAGGGTCAGCACCGACGCGGGCTGGAACGGCACGTCCCAGTATTCCTCCGGCGCGGGCAGGGGGCGTCCGCGCTGGATCAGCAGGCGATGCCCCGGGGACAGCTTGAGGGCGCTCTTGTAGATGGTGCGCGGCTCCGGCACGTAGCCGTAGGCGAAGTAGTCCTCCACCGCCTCGTCATCCAGATCGCGGCGGAAACCCGGCCAGGCGGTGATGGTCTTCAACTCGGAACCGAACACCAGGAAACCGTCCTCGGTGACGGCGTAATGCAGGGGCTTGACGCCCAGGCGGTCCCGGGCCAGGAAGAACTGCTGCTGGTTGCGGTCCCACAGGGCGAAGGCGAACATGCCGCGGAAGTGGTGCACGCAGTCCACGCCCCATTGTTCCCAGGCATGGACGATGGTCTCGGTGTCGGAACGGGTGCGGAAGGTATGACCGAGGGCGGTGAGCTCCGGAATGAGATCGACGAAGTTGTAGATCTCGCCGTTGAACACCACCATGACGCTGCCGTCCTCGTTGCCCAGAGGCTGCTGGCCGGCGGCGATATCGATGATCGACAGGCGGCGGTGGCCCAGTCCCAGACCCGGTTCCAGATGCAGGCCGGCTTCGTCGGGACCCCGGTGCCATTGCATGTCGTTGATGCGGGCGAGCACCGCCCGGTCGATGGGGCGCTGCTCACGCAGGTCGAATACGCCGGTAATGCCGCACATGTCTCGTCTATCCGATGGTTTATTGCATGTCTTGCTGGCCAGTCACCAAGCCCTCGCCCGTCAGGCGAGCGCCGTCTCGTATACCCCCAAACCTATGCGGGCCGGCAAACTTGCGCAGTCTAGCAGCGTTCGCTCCGCTCCCTGTCTGCCTCGGGGACAAAACCGGGCGGCACACTTATGGGCGATTTCCCCGCAAGCTGGCATCGAGCCGAGCCAGACTTGCTCCCCAGGTGTAATCACTTGCCACCCGGGCACGGGCGGCCGGACCGAGATCGCGCCCGGCCAGCACCTCGCCCACCCGCGCCAGCAAGGCGTCAGGCGTGTCGGCGCACAGGACCTCCTCGCCCACGCGCACGACGAGCCCCTCCAGGGCCTGGGGGGTGACAATCACGGTCTTGGCCATGGCCATCCCTTCCAACACCTTGTTCTGGATGCCGCGGGCGATGCGCAGGGGCGCCACCACGGCGGCGGCGTGATGCAGGTATGGGCGGACGTCCTCCACCCGACCGGTGACGCTCACCCCGGGCAGGGCGGCGAGGGCCTGCACCTCGGGGGCGGGACGGCTGCCGACGATGTAGAACACCACCTGCGGGTGGCGCTGGCGCACCTGGGGCAACACCTCCCGTGCGAACCAGGCCACCGCCTCCACATTGGGCCAGTAGTCCATGGCGCCGGTGAACACCAACACCCGCGCATCGGCCGGGTAGGGATCGGGGTAGGCCCGCTCCGGCGCGAAATATTCCGCATCGACACCGTTGTTGAAGTGGCCGATCTTGGCCGCCGACTCCGGCGCCAGGCGCCGGAAATCTTCTGCTTCGCGGGCGGAGACGAACAGGCCGGCGTCGAATTCCGCCGCCACGCGCCGTTCCCAATCCAGCAGCCTCCTGCCTTCGCGGGCATAGAGCCAGGACAGGGGCCAAGCCTTGGTGGGGGCGTATTGGCGCCACTTGTCCGAGTCGATATCGACGAAATCCATGACGCGGGTGCCGCACCGCGCCTGCATCACGAACTGGGCCATGGCCGAGGAATACACCACCACGTGATCGATCCCGCCGCCCAACTTGCCCCGCACCCAACGCGACAGCTGCCCGTCCCGGTAATAGGGCAGGGTCAGCGCCTCTCCCGTCAGCAGCCCGGTGAGGGATCGGATCTTGCCACCACGCGGGCTCAGGGGACGCAGACAGACATCGGCGCACACCGCCTTCAAGGCGTCCACATGACGCCAGTCGTCCGGGTCGTCGACGAAGGCCCCCAGGTGCACGCGCCAATCGGCCGCCAAGTGCTTGAGCATGTGCCAAGAGCGGATCTTGTCGCCCTTGTCCGGGGGATAGGGGATGCGGTGGGCGAGGAACAGGAGGTCCTTCAACCGCTACCCCAGGTTGCGCACGATGTAGGGCCCGAGGAAATTGGCCACGGGCAGCGGCAGGCGCCGCCAGGCCTGGATGAAGAGTTTGTACTTGGGATTGTTGGGATTGGTTTCCGGCACCGCCGCGGCCTTCACCAGCTGGTAGCCGTATTGCAGGGGAGTGGGCTCGAAACCCCAGTTGCGCTTGAAGTCGTAAGGACCAGAACCGACCTTGCTGCGGCCGTAGTCGAACACCCGGATGCCACGCTCGCAGGCCCGGCGCATCAGTTCCCAGTACTTGAAATCGTTGGCGGCCAGGGCGCGCGCCTCCAGGGCATCGCCGGCGTAATAGGGCAGGATCTCGTCGCGGAAGTAGAAGCTCAGCACCCCGCTCACCACCTGGCCTTCCTTGCTGCGCACCAGCATGACCTCGCAATCCTCGCCGAACACCGCCTTCAGGTTGGCGAAGAAACGCTTGGGCAGGGCCGGGGTGCCGTGGCGATGCACGTTGTCGGCGAATACCGCGAAGAAGCCGTCCACCCCCGCGTCCACCTCCGTGGTCAGCTCGTGCTTGATGCCCTTGCGCACCATGGCCCGCTGTTTGCGGGGGATGGCCAGCATGTTCTTTTCCACCTCCGGGTCCAGTTCCTTGCGGAACGTGACGTAGAGCTCGCTGCCCCCCCAATCCGGGTGGGCGGGGGCGTCCCGATCGCGATATTCCAGATGGCCCACGCCCAACTCCGTGGCCAAGCTCTGGGCGCGTTGGTCCAGGGCCGCATGGGCCTCCGGTGTGCTGGCGGCAATGCCGCCGTACACGCAGAACGGCGTGGAGATAAGGGCGTGCCCGAACAGACGGCTTTTGATCTCGGCCAGGGGCAGCACCCCTTCGATGCGGCCGTCCCGTTCCGCCAGTAGGAAATGGGTGCGGTGGCCGAAGCTTTTTTCCAGCACCGTTTTCCAGCCCAGACGGTGGAAGAAGGTGGCGCTGGGCTCCGCCAGCACGAAGGCATCCCAGGCGGCGACATCCTCGTCGCGGGCGGGTCGGACGTTAAGTACCGAAATCATCGCACCAGTTCAGCGGCGTAGACCTGGTCTGCCCGGCCCCATTGGAAGTCGCCACACAGGCGGTTCAGCTTAGGCTCCATATGCTCCAGGTTGACGTAATGACGGAAGCGGCTTTTCAGGGGGGCGCCGGGAATACGCGGCTGGCCCGGATCCACCTCCCAGGGGTGAAAATAGAACATGGCCGGGCGCTGGTCCTGCCGATTCACCCGACGGATGAGCCAACGGGATGCCGCATAGGGCATCAGACGAAAATAACCGCCTCCCGCCGCGGGCAGGTTGCGGCCATGCCAGTCCACCGTGGTGGGGGGCATTTCCAACAACTCGGGACAATGATCCGGGCGATAGGGGAAACGCGGCGCTTCCCGCATGCCGTAGTGATCGTGGGCGATGGGGTAGACGCTGGAACTATAGCGGTGACCGGTCTCCGCCAGCACCTCCAGGGCCCACAGGTTGTGGCGGCCGATGGAGAAACTGGGGGCGCGATAACCGGACACCGACTCGCCGCCCAGGTCTTCCAGCAGTTTCTTGGCCCGGTCCACATCCTGATGGAATTGCGCCCGGGTGAGGACGTTGGCGCGTTGATGGCCGTAGCCGTGGCTGGCCAGTTCATGGCCAGCGGCCAGGAGCTCGCGCACGATGCCGGGGTGGCGTTCGGCGATCCAGCCCAGGGTGAAGAAGGTCGCCTTGATGCCGTGCCGCTCGAACAACATGAGAATCCGTTCCATGTTGGCTTCAACCCGGCGCGGCCAGTTGTCCCAATCCTCGCGCCGGATGGTGTGTTCGAAGGCGCCGACCTGGAAATAATCTTCCACGTCCACACTCATCACATTGGTGATGCCAGTAGTGGTGCCGGTGCCGCTCATGGGTCAGTGGGACAAGTCGTTATCCAGCCAGTTGCGAAGAGTATCGGCGATACGTTCAGCCGCCAGACCATCCCAATATTCCGGGATGCATCCTCGCTTACCGCCGGTGCTGAGGATATCGGCAAAGCATTGCAGTATCTTTGCCGGATCCGGGCCAGTCAGGGTATTGGTGCCTTCGGTCAGCGTGATGGGCCGCTCGGTGTTCTCGCGCAGAGTGACGCAAGGTACGCCCAGGGCCGTGGTCTCTTCCTGCAGCCCCCCCGAATCGGTGAGCACCAGGGTGGCGTCTCGGGTCAGACCCAGCATCTCCAGGTAACCCTGGGGCGGCAACAGGCGGATGCCTGGCCTTTCCAGCAATGAGGACAAGCCGAACTTTTCCGCCGTGGCCCGAGTACGCGGGTGGATGGGAAACACCACGTCCACTTCCTGGGCTACCCGATCCAGGGTTTCCAGCAAGCCGCGGAAGATCTCGGGGTCATCGACATTGGAGGGCCGGTGCAAGGTCACCACGGCGTAGCCGCGTGGGGGCTTGGCGCCCAGGGTCTGCTCCACCGGCACCGCTCGCGCCAGGTTCATGCGCAGGGTGTCTATCATCACATTGCCGGCGAAATGCACACGTTCCGGGGCGATCCCCTCCCGTTGCAGATTTGCCAAGGCAATCCGCTCGGTGGTGAAGAGCAGATCGGATATCTGGTCGGTGAGCACCCGGTTGATCTCTTCCGGCATGGCCCGGTCATAGCTGCGCAGGCCAGCTTCCACGTGGATGACCTTGACGCCCTTCTTGGCGGCAACCAGGGCGCAGGCAATGGTGGAATTCACGTCCCCTACCACCAGCACGGCGCGCGGCTGTTCCGCATCGAGCACGGCCTCGAAGGCGCGCATGATCTCCGCGGTCTGCACCGCATGGCTGGCTGACCCCACCTCCAGGTTCACGTCCGGGCGGGGAATGCCCAACTGATCGAAAAAACTGTCGCTCATGGCCGGATCGTAGTGCTGGCCGGTATGCACCAACTTGGCGGCGATGGGCTTCTTGGCGAAGGCCGCCATGATGGGCGCAATCTTCATGAAGTTGGGGCGTGCGCCCACAACACAGATGATCTCGGTGCTCATTCTGATTCCTGGCCGGAAGTAACGGTGTAAAGCACCTTGCGCACCAAGGGGAGCAGGCGATTGAGCGAACGTTCAATTCCCAGCATGCGCGCATCCAGGTCCTCCAACACTCGCTCGTCGTGCATCATCGGAGTCATCATCATGGTCGCCTGAGTAGCCGGGGCCAGCGCCGGCTCGCCGACATGGGGATGAGGCGCTTGGTGATGTACCTCCTGCTGGAGATCGCCGATCACTTCCTGCACCGCGCCGGAATCCAGATTCGGCCGTTCTTCCAGGTAGCCGAACAGCATGAGCCGGTCGCACAGGGTGTTGATGCGGCGCGGCACCCCGTCCGTGAAATGGAAAATGCCATCGAAGGCATCCTCGGAAAAAGAAGGCGTGCCCTGCCAGCCCACCGTGTTGAGGCGGTGCATGATGTACTGGATGGTTTCGTTGCGATCCAGTGGCCCCAGGTGGTAGGAGGCGATCACCCGCTGGCGCAATTGCAGCATCTCCGGGCTCTGGATGGTGTCGCGGAACTCGGGCTGGCCGAGCAGAAAACTCTGCAACAGGGGCTTGTCGTTCTCGTGGAAGTTGGAAAGCATGCGCAACTCTTCCACCGCGCGGGGATCCAGGTTCTGGGCCTCATCGACGATCAGCAAGGGACGCCGATTCTGGCGCACGGCCAGACGCAGATAATCTTCCAGACTCTTGAGCAGTGCGGACTTGGTCATGCCCTCGGCCTGAAGCCCGAAGGCCGTGGCCACGCTGCGCAGGGTATCGTCCGCGTCGAGCTGTGTGCTCACCAGCTGGGCCAGCAGGAAATTGCCGTTTTCCAGCTTACGCAGCAGGTTTTTCACCAGCATGGTCTTGCCGGCCCCCACATCGCCGGTGATGACGATGAAGCCTTCGCCCAGAGACAGGCCGTATTCGAGATAGGCAAAGGCCCGCTTGTGGCCCTTGCTGGCAAAGAAAAAACGCGGATCGGGGTTGAGCTGGAACGGCCGGTCGCGCAGGTGATAGTAGTTTTCGTACATCGTCAGAAGGTCATGTTCAGGCGCGCTGCCAGGGAATTTTCGGAGTAATCGCCGTTGGCTTGGTTGGAATCGCGCTCCTGGTGGCGGACTTCCATACTTCCGGAGACCTTGGGCTGGAATTTACGTGTCGCCACCAGGGAGAGATTCCAGAGATCATCCTCGCGCCCGTCCAGGGAGGACTCCACCTGGGACATGCCGCCGGTCAGCGTGAAGGTGGTGCGCGGCGAGGGCTTCAAACTCCAGGAGGCCCTCATGCCGCGCGTGGTATCGCTGTTGCCGCTGGTCTGAAACTCGCGCTGATTGTTGTACAGGCTCAGCAACCAGGTATTGCGTCGCTGGGTATAGCTCACTGTGCCGATCAGGTTCTTGGAGAGATAGATCTCGTTGACCTGGGTTTGGCTGAAGTAATCTCTAGAATCGACAAATGTGCAGTTGACCGGATCAACCGTCGGCGGCGCGCCGACGGGGACAAACTCCACAATACCGCCCGGGCAGTAATAGATGTCCCTGCTACCCAGGTATTGGCTGAATTGCTGCTGCGAGGAGGCAAGCGAATCCTCATAGCTCAAACTCCAATTGGATCGGCGCGTCCGGTGCGCCAGACCGAGGGACGAGCTACGACCGAATGCGCGTTGGGTGGTGGAAGCATTAATCTTGGTGCGTAACGTGGGGTTCAGCG
Source organism: Thiobacillaceae bacterium (assembly GCA_041752155.1). Classification (GTDB taxonomy): domain Bacteria; phylum Pseudomonadota; class Gammaproteobacteria; order Burkholderiales; family Thiobacillaceae; genus PFJX01. Next base: position 10,813 of record JBGSHR010000138.1, read on the forward strand.
TGACATTACCGCTCCAAAAACCACCATTGTCGGAGTGGTTGTACAACACATCCATGGAAAAACGCCTGCCCGGCGTGTAGTAGGCCCCGACGCCATAGGAGGAATAGTCCCTCACCTTGTTGCTCACCCCGGTGAAGTCGTTCTTTTCCATGCTGGCCTGGGCCAGCAGGCCGTATTTCCGGCTCAAGCGGTAACGCGCGTTAGCGTTGGCGTGTTCGCTGCCCGTATCGGCCCCCACGCTGTTACTGGTATCCGCCTTGTCGTAGCGGGCATCCCACGACAACGGGAAAAAGTCCTTGCCGCTCACGGCACTGAGCTTGAAGCGCGTTGTCGAGCTATCCGCGATCCCCGCCGTGCCGACGAACACCTCATCCTGTGCCAGCCGTGCTTCCACGGTCGCAGCGGAACCAAAACGGTGCTTGAGGTAGGGACTCACAGAGTAGGCCCCCACCGAAGAGGTGTTGCCTATGCCGACCCCATCCCCCTGACCGGCGCCGCCAGACAGGGAATCAAGCACCTGGGATACGCGCGCACTGGCATCCAGATAAAACCACCCCTCCTTCAACTCCGCGTTCGCCCGCCCGTTCAGATTGTGGTTCACCGTGTTGCGGCCCGAGTCATCGGCGTACAGCAGGCCTTGCAGGCTGTAATCCACGTTGGCCTTGATGCGCGCACCTTGCCGGCGCAAGGATATGCGCGGGGTGACCTCCGTTATCCAGTCGGAGCGCTCCTGCCCGGTCGTGGCCAGATTGACATTGTCCGAATAGCGCTCGGACAGGCTGATGCCTGGCGTAATTTTCCAATCCCCGCCCCAGGATGCAGCGGGGAGCAGGAACAGCAAACAGATGAGCCGGCTACTATTGGCTGTACTCACCATATCCACCGTAGCCATAGCCGTAACCGTACATACCGCCGTCGCTCGAACGTGCCGGCGCCTTATTCAGGACAATGCCTACGTGTTCGGAATCGGCAAGGTGAGCCAGTGCATCCTTGATCGCCTCTTGGGGGGTACGATCCGCCTCCACCACAAACACGATCTGACCCATATAGCTAGCCAGCACCGATGCCTCACTGGTGGAAAGCAGAGGCGGGGTATCGAAGATGATGATGCGGTCATGGTAACGATTGGCGATGTCGCTGACGAAATTTCGCATCGCCGAACTGGCCAACAACTCCGTGGCGTGGACAAAGCCCTGGCCAGCCGGCAGGATGGTCAACTTTGCGATATCGGTCTTGATCAAGACATCGGGCAACTGGATGGAGGGGTCGCGCAGCACATCGATCAAGCCCCGGTCGGCCTTGAGTCCCATGTAACGCATCACCGCTGATTTGGTCACGTCGGCATCGATCAGCAACACCGTGCTTTCCAGCTCGGTCGCCATGCTGATGGCCAGATTGATGGCGGTGAAGGACTTGCCTTCCCCGGGAACGGAACTGGTCACCATGATGAGGTTGCCATTGGCCACGGGGGGATTGCCCCCATGACCGAATGCGTTGGCCAACAAGGGACGCTTGATCAGCCGATATTCTTCGGCGATCTTGCTGCGACCGGCATCCGGGGTCAGCACCCCCATGCGCCGCAACTGCCCCATGTCCACACCGCCACGTTGACTGCCGATGATCGTGGACGGCCCGTCGTCATCCTGGCTGGCGGACATCGGCGCAGGCCGATGCTGGTGCCTTTCCCCGAGGTCGAAGGACGCCTCAACACGTTCAATGGAGGCCTCGATCAAACTACGCTCTCCGTCAGAGGCGGGGTGCGCCTTTGCTGCTGACTCCTGCGGGGAGGCCGGCTGACCAATCTTCCCGGCGGCACGCTCAATAATGCTCATATTGCCCCCCTAAGTTACGCCGCTGCCGAAATAAACAGGTAGTAGATCAGCTGGCTCAGATACGCCAGGACCAACACCCCGCTCGCCGCGACGTAGGCCAGATTTTCCTTGCGCTGGCGCGCCAGGCCCGACTCCGTCTTGATCATGGTCACGGCACCCAGCAATGGGAATTCCGTCAATTCACGCAACTGGCGACGACTGCCCACCGAGGGTCGCAATTGCGCCAACAAGAAAGCCAGGGCGACACCCGCCGCCAGACCGCCCAGCGGCACCACCGACACCAGGAGCGGCCGGTTGGGCCAGGCGGGTTTATTGGGCACCCTGGGAGGATCGATTACGCGAAACTCCACCGAATCGGTTTTGCTTTCCACCTCACCGGTAATCGCCGCAGTCTCGCGACGATCGAGTAGCTGCGCGTAGTTTTTCTTGTACACCTCGTAATCCCGCATGAGCTGGGTATATTCAGCCTCCAGCTGGGGAATACGATCCACCGCCTGGTATAGCTCATTGCGTTTGCTCTGATACTGGGCAACGCGAGCCTTCAACGATGCCGCATTGGCATCCGCCTCGGCGATGGCGATGGAAAGCTGTTGATACACTGGGTTCTGCGCCTTTCCTCCATCTTGCGACCCGGCCTTGACCCCTTTTTCCTCGTCTTTTTTCTGCTCCTGCAGACGAGCGATCAACTGTTTGGTGCGGGTGATCTCCGGGTGCAAATCCGTATAACGCAATCGGAGATTGTCGAGCTGGCTTTGCAGGACCGAGATGCGACCATCCAAAGCAGAAGTAACGGGTGTAACCGGCGCAGGCATCACCAAGGTATCTTCCTGATCCGTCAGTTGCTGCTGCAATTGTTTCTTGCGGTCGACGCTCTCTTGCAACTCGAGCTTTGCCTGCTCCAGGGTCACGTTCAGCTCACTAAGCTTGGCGTAATAGTCGCCACCCTGACCAGGCATGGTGCCAACGTTGCGGCGCTTGAAGTCCTCGATCTGCTTCTCTTTTTCCAGCAGCTTTGCTTCGTAACCCTTGAGCTGATCTTCAATAAACTTCTGGGAATTGGACAGATCCTTCCGGCTCCCCCCCAGGCTGCTTTCCGTAAAGATAGTCAGCAACGACTGCACCACGCGCTTGGCCAGATCGGGATTGGCATTCTGATAGCCGATGGTGTAGAGATTTTCCCGGTCACTACCGGCAAGGTGGATACGCTCGGCAAGTTCCTTGAACAGAATTTCCTGTTGCTTCGGCGTCTTGGCACGCAGATCCAGATCCGTCATGCGCGCCACCTTCTCCAGGTTCGGGCGACTGGCAATGGTGCGGGTCATCATGGCAATCTGCTGTGACACATTGGGTTGGATCGCCAGACCAGACAGCAATGGCTTGAGCAACGACTGGGTATCCACATAGACCCGAGCCTCGGCCTTGTATTGGTTTTCCAGCAGATATACCCACACCCACCCCGCTACAGCGACCAGCCAAACCGTAACCAGAACCAGCCAGCGCCTTCGCCATACCCCGCGGGCATAGCCAAGGACCTGCTCAAGCGCTTCATTCATCCCAACTTCTCCGAGTTAGCCCGACCACGTACCAATGACTCAAATCAGAACCAACTCTCCGGGATAATCAACACATCTCCGGGCCGAACATCCACATTCGCGGAGATATCCCCACCTTTGAGCAAATCTTCCAGACGCACGCCAAATTGCTGGGGTTTGCCATCCACCACACGCAGGATGCTGGCACGGTTGCCCGCGGCAAAATCCGTTATGCCGCCCACCGCGATCATCAAGTCCACCAAGGACATGTTTTCCCGGTAGCTTAGCGCCTGAGGCTTGGCAGCCTCGCCCAACACGCGAATCTGCTGGCCATAGGGACCCACACCCCCGCCCACTGTCACGGTCACGATAGGGTCCTGGATATATCGAGCAAGGATCTTCTCAACATCTCTGGCCAACTGGGTCGGCGTCTTGCCACTCGCCGGCAGGTCTTCCGCCAGATTCATGGTCATCTTGCCGTCGGGCCGGATCGAGAAGGCGCCGGACACTTCCGGATTACCCCACACGAACACATTCACCGAGTCCCCCGGACCCAGCAAATACGTCCAGTCCGATGCTGCTGCGGCCGTGGCCGGCGCAGGCGGATAAATCGGGTTATTCGCACAAGCAGAAAGCAGACCTGCCGCCAAGACAGGCAATACATAGCGCTTCATTCTGGATCTCCCACCACAGGTCGATAAGCTCGCCGGATTATGCCACACCCAGATTGTCGGCAATTGTTCCGAAAAACTTGAGAGAGGGCGCGCTTAAGCACCTCACGACCGAGGAACGTCGTCCAACAGATGGAGTCCGAGGCCCGCCAAGCCAGCCGTCAATCCAACCAGCGCAACAGGTAGTAGAGATGAAAGCCTTCGGATGAACGGGACGGCCCAGAGGCCAAGGCGGCGTGATAGCCGCTGGCCGGGTCGGCGGCGGCCAGCGCAGTGTCCGCCGATTCATAAACGGTGACGCACCCTTCCGGGAAACGCTTGCGGTTACGGTTGGGCGCGTAAATAACCACATGACGAGGCAGCACCAACCCCGACTCGGTATCCGATATCAGGCTGGCGATAGCCTCCGCCATCAGTTCAGCTTCTTGGTGGGGGGAGAGGAAAACTGCAGGGGCTGGGCATCGGCCGGCTCATCGGCATAACGCGGCCGCTCGTTACGGGAGAGCCCCAGGGCTTCCGCAAGTTCGGCCTCGCGCGCGGAGACCAAGCCGAGACACATCTTGATGTTTTCCACCGTCTCCGAGGAAAGTGGGCTGGGAACGCCATCCCGAGGCGCCGTATCGCGCACCACGGAGGTCAGCGTCTTGCGCATGGCGCGCATGATCTGCTGTTCTTTGTTCAGTTCACTGTTGTCCATTTCCAAACCCGCATAAGGTGACGACTGGGAAGATTGTCCCCGTCCTGACAAGCCAGGGTCAACCTTACCCCCGACCGGGGAAAGCACGAGCGCGCGCAATCGTTTGCCGTATTCAGCCCGAGCCGAGCTAAAGTAAACTGTTTCATCTGCCGTAATTGGTAACAATCCTACAATCTCGACACATCATGAAATTGCACTCTGCACTGCTCGGTGTTGCGGCCTCCCTCGCCCTGGCGGGTTGCGCCGCGAATGGCGATCCGCGCGACCCGCTGGAGCCGATGAACCGAGGCATCCATAGTTTCAACGAGAGTTTTGACAAGAACCTGCTCAAGCCCGTGGCCCAGGGATACGACACCGTCATGCCGCGCTTCGCCAAGACCGGGGTACGCAATTTCTTCTCCAATCTGGGCGACGTCACCGTGCTGGCCAACGACATCCTGCAACTCAAACTGGAACAGTCCAGCTCGGACTTTCTGCGCCTGACCTTCAATTCCACGTTCGGCTTCCTCGGCCTGCTGGACATCGCCAGTGAAATGGGATTGAGCAAACACAACGAAGACTTCGGCCAAACCCTGGGGCGCTGGGGCGTGGACACCGGCCCTTATCTGGTACTGCCCTTCCTCGGCCCCAGCGATTTCCGCGACACGGTGGGCACCACCGTGGACACGCAATACACCGACCTGGTACGCAATCATGACGGCGTGGCGACCCGCAATCAGGCCATGGCCCTGCGTATTGTCAGCCGCCGGGCGGACCTGTTGGATGCCATTGAAGCGATCGACCGAGCCGCCCTGGATGGTTACGAGTTCACCCGCGACTTCTACCTGGAACGTCGCAAAGCCCTGGTTTACGACGGCAAGCCCCCCAAAGACGAGGAATGAGCAAGGCCTTCGTTCGGGAAGACGCACCAGAGGAAGAGGACGAAGAAGCCGGCGCGCAACCTCTTCCGGCCGGCGCCAAGAACTATATGACCCCCGCCGGGCATGCGCGCATGCTCGCCGAACTCGCCCACCTGGCCAAGGTGGAACGTCCCGAAATCGTCAACATCGTTTCCTGGGCCGCCGGCAATGGCGACCGCTCGGAGAATGGCGACTACATCTACGGCAAAAAACGCCTGCGCGAAATCGACCGCCGCATCCGCTTTCTCACCAAGCGACTGGACAATGTCCTGGTGGTGGACCCGGCGGCCCAGGAAAACGCCGAGCAGGTCTTCTTCGGCGCCACTGTCACCCTGATGGACGAAACAGGCGTCACCGCGGCCTACAGTATCGTCGGCCTGGACGAGACGGACCCCGGCCGCGGCAGGATATCCTGGGTTTCCCCTCTGGCCCGGGCGCTACTGAAGGCGCGGGAAGGCGACACCGTGCGCTTCATGGCGCCGGGGGGCATGCGCGAGCTGGAAGTCATCGCCATCGAATATCGCGTCCTGGACTGAACCGTCGCTCCCCAATGGCGCATCCGCTTCAGCTATGATGCTGTCAGAACAACCCGATGGCGCTGTCATGAACCCTATCCGCATCCTGATCGTCGATGACCATCCCTTGCTCCGGCTCGGCGTCAGCCGTTCCCTGGAACAGGAAGAGGGTTTTGCCGTGGTGGGGGAATGTCCCGATCTGCAGAGCGCGCGCACCTGGATTGCCGAGGGCGGCAAAGCGGAAGTGGCCATTCTGGATCGCAGCCTGCCGGATGGCGACGGCCTGGAGATCATGCCCATCCTCAAGGCGGCGGGCATGAAAGTGATCGTCCTGACGGTGGAGGACGGCGATGAAGAGATCCGCGCCGCCATCGACGCTGGCGTCGATGGCTACTTGCTGAAATCCTCCGACAGCGACCAGATCAGCCATGCCATCGGCATCGTGCTCCAGGATGCCGGCGCCTTCCCCCCCCTGGTGGTGCAAAAACTCACCCGCAGCACCGGCGAGGACCCCCTGTCCAAGCTGTCCAACCGGGAACTGGAAATTGCCGAATACGTGGCCCAGGGCTATAGCAACAAGGTGATCGGCGCCAAGCTGAATCTGTCCGACAACACCGTGCGCAACCATCTGGCCAACATCATGCAGAAGCTCAATTTCCACAACCGGGTCCAGGTCGCCACCCTGGTCCTGCAGCATCTCAAGAAGACCAAGCGGATCTGATGCGCGCCTTCCTGGCCCTATGCTTGCGTTGTGTCCTGGTGCTGGGACTGGGCTTCACGCCCGTGGCCAACGCCTTGAACATGGCCACCATGGCGGCCAGCCAGGAAGAAACGCCACCCTGTCACGCCCCGATACACCAACCGCACCATGCGGACGGCAAAGGCTGCAATACCGCCGGCCAGTGCCATTGCGCCATGGCCATCTGCCTGCCGGCCGCCGTCGCCACCGGCACTCACGCCGCCCCCCCGTCCGACCATCCCCAGACGGCGCACCGCCTCGTTCTCGGACAAACCTTCATACCGGAAACACCTCCCCCACGCTGATGCCCTCCTGATCTTGCGGGCCCCGCCCGCTCGGCAGCACTGCGGCATTACCGGCTGGTATTCAGCCATCATGCGTGGAGATTTTCATGAATCGGCGTTCCCTTTCCCGAGGCGGCCTGATCCGGGCCTCTATTTTCCGTCTCGCCTGCCTGTCAGGCGCGTTCTGCATCCCTCCCGCCACTAACGCGGCGGACCTCGGCCAGCCCCCGCTGGGCCTGGAGGAAACCGCCGCGCTGGCCGTGCGGCACCAGCCCCAGCTCCTGGCGCAACAGGCCGCCATCTCCGCCTTGATGGAAGCCGCCCCGGCGGCAGGCGAGTTACCGGACCCGAAACTGCGCATGGGGCTGGTAAGCCTGCCGGTCGACACCTTCAAGTTCGACCAGGAGGCCATGACCCAGGCCAGCATCGGCATCAGCCAGGTCATCCCCGGGGGCGACAAGCGCCACCTGGCCAGCAACCGGCTGGAACGGGAGGCCGCCCAAGGCAGCCAGTCCCTGGCCGCCATCGCCCGGCGCATCAGCCGGGATGCCCAACTGGCCTGGCTGGACGTCTACTCGCCCAGCACGGCCCAGGACCTGGTCCGGCGCGTGGAGGCCGAATTTCAACGCCAGGTGGAATGGAGCCAAGTGGCCTACCAGACCGGCAAGCTCACCCAGGAGGAGACCCTGGCTCTGCGCGGCATGCTGGAAACCACCCGGGATCGCCTGGCCGAACTGGCCAGGCAACGGGCCCGGGCCCAGGCCGGACTGGCCCGCTG
>JBGSHR010000139.1:0-13784 GCA_041752155.1 Thiobacillaceae bacterium
GTTTCGTCCTGCTGGTGACCCTGGCGCGCCCGGCCGCCGCGCCGGCCCTGCCCCTGTCGGCGCGTACTTTGCACGGCGGCGCGTTGCTGTTCAAGGCGCTGGTTTCCATGGCCCCACCCTTGATCCTGATCTTCCTGGTGCTAGGCACCATTTTTCTCGGCATCGCCACCCCTACCGAGGGCGGCGCCATGGGCGCGGCGGGGGCCCTGATCCTGGCCCTGGTCAAGCGCCGGCTGAGCCTGGACCTGCTGAAACAGGCCATGGATTCCACCGCGCGTCTGACCAGCTTCGTGATCTTCATCCTGATCGGCTCCACCGTGTTCTCCCTGGTGTTCCGCCTGATGGACGGCGACCTCTGGGTGGAGGGCCTGCTCACCGCCCTGCCCGGGGGCGCGCTGGGTTTCCTGATCGTGGTGAACCTCCTGGTGTTCACCCTGGCGTTCTTCCTGGATTTCTTCGAGATCGCCTTCATCATCGTGCCCCTGCTGGCGCCGGTGGCCCAGAAGCTCGGCATCGACCTGGTCTGGTTCGGGGTGTTGCTGGGCATCAACATGCAGACCTCGTTCATGCATCCGCCCTTCGGTTTTGCCCTGTTCTACCTGCGCAGCGTGGCCCCCAAGGCGGTGCGCACCAGCGAGATCTATTGGGGGGCGATGCCCTTCGTGCTGATCCAGCTGATCATGGTGGCCGCGGTGCTGGTCTTTCCCGGCCTGGTTCAGATCGACGCGGTGAAGCTGGATGAGGGGACGGCGGAAATCCAGATGGATGACGCGGGGGCGGGATATCTCTCCCCGCCGGATCTCTCCCAGTGAACCCGGATTCAAGTATTTCCCTTATTAGTCGATAAGTTAGAATGCAAACATGACCTTATGGATTTGAAAGGGGAGATACATGAAGAATTTCACGCTTATTGCCGCCTCCATCACGCTGCTGCTTTCCGGCTGCGCCTCTCGCGAATACGTGCATGAATATGTGCAGTCCCAGTTGAAACCGGTTTCCACCAATGTGGATACGGTGTCGGGCCGGGTCGATAGCGCCGATGCCGCCATCAAGGCCAATGCGGCTGCCGTGAACAGCAGCGTGTCGGAAATCCAGGCCACCCTCAAGGATCACGGCGAGCGCCTCGACCAGCTCTCCAAGACTGCCCAGGAGGCTGTGCAGCGCGCCAGCGAAGCCGGCACCCTGGCCCAGGGCAAGCTGGTGTATGAGGTGGTGCTGACCGACGACAAGCTGAAGTTCGGCTCCGACAAGTCCGCGCTCGGCGCGGATGCCAAGATGCTGTTGGATGATTTTGCCGCCAATCTGAAGCAGGATAACAAGAATGCGTTCATCGAGATCCAGGGCCACACCGACAGCCGTGGCGAGCCTGGCCCCAACTTCGCCCTGGGCGAGAAACGCGCCAAGGCCGTACGGGATTACCTCAACATGAAGGGCGACATTCCGTTGCACAAGATGTCTGTGATCTCCTATGGCGAATCCGCCCCGGTGGCCGACAACAAGTTCAAGGCAGGGCGCGAGGAAAACCGCCGCGTCGTGCTGGTGGTCATCCAATAAGCAAGTTCTCTTCCCTACGGCGCGGTGCATCCGCGCCGTTTCTTATTCCGCGTGTTCTTATTCCGCGTGCGGACATTTATTGAAAGGATAGTGTTATGTCTTCCACCACCACCCCCAGCGGCCTGGTCATCGATGAATTGGTGCTCGGCGAGGGTGCCGAGGCCGCCGCCGGGCAACGGGTCAGCGTGCATTACACCGGCTGGCTGACGGACGGTTCCAAGTTCGATTCCAGCGTCGATCGCAACGATCCCTTCGACTTTCCCCTGGGCCGTGGCCATGTCATTCCCGGCTGGGACGAAGGCGTCGCCGGCATGAAGGTGGGCGGCAAGCGCAAGCTCACCATTCCGTCCCATCTGGGTTATGGCGAACATGGCGCCGGCGGCGTGATTCCGCCCAACGCCACCCTGGTGTTCGAAGTGGAGTTGCTGGCGGTGCGTTGAAGCCGGTCGGCCGAAAATGAAAAGGGAGCCCGCGGGCTCCCTTTTTTATTCGCCGGAATTTCCGTCAGATCATTTCGAGTAATAAAGAAAATTGGCGTAGCTGGCTTCCGCAATCTTGAACCATTGGTTCTCCAGGTCGCGGAACTGCTTCCAGTCCTTGTAGATCTTGGCGAACGCGGGATTCTTGCGGGACTCCGCCTCGTAGAGCTCGAAGGACGCCTTCTTCGCCGCTTCCATGATGTCCTTCGGGTAGGCACGCAGCTTGACTCCCTGCCGGACCAGGCGCATCAGGGCCTGGGGGTTCTTGTAGTCGTACTCGGCCAGCATGTTCACGTTGGCCTCCACGCAGGCGGTCTCGAAGGCCTGTTTGTAGGCAGCGGGCAGCTCCTTCCACTTGGCGCTGTTGACGTAGAAGGACAGTTGCGGACCGCCCTCCCACCAGCCCGGGTAGTAGTAGTTCTTGGCGATCTTGTGGAAGCCCAGCTTCTCGTCATCGTAGGGGCCCACCCACTCGGCGGCGTCGATGGCGCCCCGCTCCAGGGAGGGATAGATGTCGCCCCCGGCCAGGGTCTGGGGCACGGCGCCCAGCTTGGCCATGATCTGGCCGCCGATACCGGGAATGCGCATCTTCAGGCCCTGCAGGTCGCGCATGGACTTGAGCTCCTTGCGGAACCAGCCGCCCATCTGCACACCGGTGTTGCCGCCGGGAAACTGGACGATGTTGTATTTGGCGAAGAACTCGCGCATCAGCTTCATGCCGCCGCCGAAGTACATCCAGGCGTTCTGCTGGCGCGCGGTGAGGCCGAAAGGCAGGGCGCAATCGAAGGCGAAGGCCATGTCCTTGCCCACGTAGTAATAGCTGGCCGAGTGGCCGCACTCGACGGTGGCTTGTTGCACCGCATCCAGCACTTGCAGGCCGGGGACCAGCTCGCCGCCGGCGAATACGCGCAATTGGAACTTGCCGTTGGTGATTTTGTGCAGGCGGTCCGCCAGAAGCTCCGCCGCGCCGTAGATGGTATCCAGGCTCTTGGGGAAGCTGGAGGCCAGGCGCCACTTGATGGTCGGCCCATCGGCAAAGGCCTTGGGGGCGATGGCGGCGGTGGCCAGGCCCAAGCCGGCCCCTGCGCCTTTCAGAAATGCGCGTCTTTGCATGCTGGTTTTTCCGGGTTCAGGGCTGGGGTGGGTGGAGCCTAAGCCGCTGCCGTACTGGCTTGGGGGCGGATGCGAACGATGACGTCGATGCTGTCCGCCACCATGCCCAGGGGTGGGGTGGGCAGGCTGGCCACGTGCAGGGCATCGCCGGGAATGTCCGTGAGCTCGCCCGTGCTCATGTTGTAGAAGTGGTGATGAGGCTGGGTGTTGGGGTCGTAGAACACCTTGCTGGGATCGACGATCACTTCCCGGATCAGGCCTTTCTCCAGGAACAGCTTCAGGGTGTTGTACACCGTGGCCTTGGAGGTCTCGCTGTGACGAGTATTGACCACGGCCAGGATCTGGTCGGCGGAAAGATGCTCGCACCGGGAAAACAGGGCATGGGCGATCTCGATACGCTGATGGGTCGGCGCGATGCCGTGGGCCCTCAACAGATCCGTCACTTCCTCGCGGGAGGCCACTCTAGGTGAAAGCATGTGCATGTCAGGCCTGCAAATTCAAAGGATTGGGGCAATTGTAGAGGTGGAAATAAACTGCGTCTAACGTTCCACCTATCCGAGTGCCTGGGCATTAACGTTGCCAGCAAATTGCGTTGTCTTCAGGGTCGCTAACTACAATCCCATCGCCATCGATATCAGCCGCTCCTTGTGCCCCAGCCTGGCTCAGTGTGAGCGTCCCGCATTGGTCACCGGTCATGCTACCGGTGGGGGTCGCAGATAGTGTGAAACATTGGCCCAGCGTGCAGGGGGCCGTGGTGGAGTAGGCGGCGGCGATGGTGTATTTGGCTGTGCCTGTCTTCGGGGATTGATCGAGCCCGGCGGGCAGCGCCAGGTTCGCTGCAGATGTGCAGCTATTGTCAGTGCGGTGATAGCAGTTTGTCGTGGTGTAGTTCCGTTCCATGAACTGTGCTGCTTCCAACATGATCCCCTTGGCCTCGGCCCGGTTGGCTTGGCGCACGTAATCCTGGTAGGAGGGCACGGCAACCGCAGCCAGGATGCCCACAACCACTACGACAATGAGCAGTTCTATCAGCGTTACGCCGGCTTGGCTTGGCCGTTCAACTGTCAACATCCGCAATACTCCGCTATCGATCTTCGCCACGGTTTACTCCTTTATTGAAGGATTTCACGCCAGTTTATGCGGCCAGAATGTCCAGGGCCCGTGCCAAACGGGCCCATGCCCAGGCCACCGCCACTGCCACCGCCACCGCCACTGCCACCGCCACCGAGTAGCGAGGAGATGGCCACACCGGTACTACTTCCCCCTCCGGACCTGATCAGGGTGGTTCCACCCAAAGCTGCACCGACGATCAGGCCAGACACGGGTTGGTCTTGGCTATCTACGGTGCCGCTAGCGTTGGTGTCGAACACGCCGAAGGGCTGGGTGGCGCCGGTTGCGTAGTTCAACGACATCAACCAGCCGGTGCCACCGAAATCGCAGGGAGTGGTGGAGGGAATGAAGGTGTTGAAAAAGATCGTGCCCGAGAGCAGTCTGGGTGAGCCCGTGGTGCGTTCGCGTGAGGTGGGGAGGTCCGTAAACCAGCCTTTCGCAGGAGAAGGGCAGTCAGGAAGCGCGGCGTCCAGGGGCAGAGCGTCGCACGTCGGCAAGGTGGTGCGGAACGTCGTTCCATTAATGGTCGTGGTCGATATGCTCTGCTCGACCAGTTGGCTCCTTCCCGTCACCGGAGTGCCATTGTCCTGGATGCCGTAGAAGCTCTGTTCCGCTGTGGAGGTGCTGTCAGTGGTTTCCAGGTACTTGCCGGTTCCGAACAACACCATCAAGCCGCCACCGGGGTACGGGGTGATTTCCGGCGGAGTGGTGATGGGTTGTGCTACAGCGGTGGAATCCGTGGCCGAGAAGAGGGGGGTTCCGCTTAATGCCATGCCCCAGTTGGCCGCATCGCTATTGCTCAGGTCGAACTTCCAGACATGGCCCTTCAGGTCGCCGGCATATACCGTGTCGGCCAGGCCGTTGCCGTTCGAGTCGAATGGCATGGGGGTGGACAGGCCGTTATCTGGTCCTGCCGCGTCGGCCTCAATTTTTACGTAATCCACGCCTCCGGCTTGCCAGGTTTTGGGTGCAGTGCCACCCGTCGGACCGGACAGGAACAGTACATACAGCACGGCCTTGCCACTCGTGCTGTTGTAGCCGTTGCCCAAAACAATCCCCCAGCGGCCGTTTTCGAACTTGGTGATCTGCTTGGCCTGGCCGTTATCCAGTTTCGTGGGCGATGAGTTGAAGGTGTAACCCAGGTCCGCATCGTCGGTATTGGTGAATTCCCAGAGCAGGATGTCCGCCGCATTCGATGCGTTGAATAGCGGCGTGCTGGCACTATCCTTGGCGGCATCCAGCGGGTTCGTCACATTCAAGGCATAGAACCCCTTGCCGCCGGCGCCCAATCCTCCGATTAGCACGGTTTTCCAGGCGCTGGAACAACTCGCTGTGGTGCTGATGCAAGCATCAGCCATCATGGGGGAGCTGTCCACGAAGTACTTGTGGGTAGAGGTGTAATTGCTGTCGGTCAGCAGGCTGAGATTGCCGTACACCGGGGTGGGAACGTAGGCTAGCACCTCATTGCCGGAATTGGTGCCAGGCGTATTGTCGGCGCTGTTTACCGAGACATCGAAGCCGTGCAGCATGCCGTCGTTGGCACCGACATAAACCACCGGGGTGCGATCCTTGAAGTTGGTGCGGAAGGTGGAATAGCCAGGGTGATCAACGTCGGAATAGCCGGCGGACGGCGGCCCGACGAAGGCTGGGTTGGAATTGATGATGTCGCCCAAGATGCTGACATTCCGTGCGCGGAATTTCTGTGGGCTGTAGGCCGACGAGGTGGCACAAGTTAGTGCGCCACTACCTTCGTTCACGGAATGTCCGCGCAGATAAGCCACCCGTTCGGGGCCACAGTTATCTTGTTGCAATGAGCGGTCCAGGTTCAGCGCTGCCGCTTGGCTGGTGCTCAGATTGGCATATGTAAAATCCGCCCCCGTGCCAGCGGCGCCACGCGTGAGGATAACCCGGGTATCCGTGCTGGCGTCGGCCTGGGCCTTGATTTTTTGGCCCGCGTCCCATTCCGGATAGGGGGTTTCGGACGTATTCCAGGCCGGTGGGGCTGTGGAAGCAGAAAGCACTGCGCCTGAGGTGGCATCCAGACGATAGGACAGCAATTGTCCACTCCAGAAAGAGTTACTGAAGCGACCTTGGTAGATGCGGCTGCCGGTATTCAGGGTGGAAGAGTTGGTCGCCACGGCGGAGGCGGATGAATCCTTGAGGATTTTTAGGAAGGCCGCGTTCAGGGCGATTTCAAGTCCCAAGGGATTGCTGACGAGAAAATAGTTATCTGGAATCCCATCAGAGCCAGGTGTGCCGCTTGTGCTTAGGCTGTCCCATTCCGCAGTCGAATTGGGGCCGGCAGTCCCATCTAGTTCGTTGTAGCCGCCCCATTTGGCAGCGTAGTACAAGGGGTCTTCCAGTGAGCCCGCCGTGCTTCCATTCAAGGTGTAGGTCACGCTGGTGGCCGCAGCGTTGAGCTGGCAGTTACTGCATCCTAATGCGCCAGTGGGGTCGGTGTAGTTGTAACCCTCGATACCGGAATGGAAATGGGGGCCATTCTGGGTTGTGCCGCTGGTGGTGTAGCCGAAGCCCTGAGGTTGGTTGGTGGATTCGGCGATGGCATCCGTCGTCACTTTGATGGTGTTGGCCGAGGTTCCTGTGCCGCATCCATTGGCAACCGTAGTCATGCAGTAGCGGATGATGCCCCACATGTCCTGGTCATAATCGCCCCCTTGCTCACTGTCTTCCCAGTTCACGTAGATGGTTCCAGATGCAGTGGTGGCGGTGGCGGTTTGCGCAAGAATCTTCATGTCGACGATGGTGCCGCCGCCTTGAGGAGCTGAGTTGTTCAGGCGGTAGATTGGCTGCAGTATGACCCGCGGGGTCGTCTCGCCTAGCAGGGCAATGGGGATCCTGGGTACGTTGGTGGCGAGTTGTACGCCATAGGTCGCCACCTTGAGGGATGTCGTGTCGGTTGCCGGTACGGTCAGATCAGTGCGAATTTGATGCGCGCGCGCGCGGTAGGCCATGCCTGGCATCAGGTAGGAGCCCAACAGCGTCGGGCCTTCCGGGCAGATGCCCTTGATGCTGCCGAGATTGCCCACGGTCTTGCTGTTGCACAGCTCGTTGTTGTCGGCACCGGAACTGGCGGTGCTGCCAATGAAGTAATTGCCGCCGGCGATTCCCTCGCCTGTACCCACCAGGTCGGCCAGGTAAGCGGCGGTGTTCCCGCTGGCGTTGATGGCGGCCATGTCGGTGCCCGCCAGGTCGAAGTCATTGGTGGAGACGCTGGCATTGAATACCAGGGTGTTGAGGGGCGCGCAGTAATTGCTGGCGCTGAGTGGCTGGGTCCAGCTTGGGCGAGGCAATCCCAAGGCGGTGTCTTTGCTGCTAGCGCTGGAGTAGGCCGTTGTAGGGGAGCCGGCACCGGCAAAATAGCGTAGCGACTCGTAATACAGCTCGGACATGGGGTTGCCCCAACTGGTGCAGTTGCCCTCGGTGATGCTGGTCAACTGGAAGCCGCAATTGTCGCCACTGCTGTCAAGGTAAGTGCCATCACTAAAGTCATAGCCATAAATCCGCATCCGGTCCAAGGTCTTGACGATGCCTACGGTGGACGTGAAGGTGCCATTGGTGCTTGCATTGACTTCATTGGTGAAGGTGCCCACGTTTTTGCGCAGCACCCCGCCGGAAATGTTTTTGTCATAGCTGCCGGTCATAAGGCCGAAATGGATCTGGTCAGGGTCGCCATAGACCTGAAGCAAGCCGATGGGTTTGTAGTTGTCGTCAGGATAGAGTTTGCATTTTTCAGTGCCGATCAAGTTGGCCACACAGGCTTGTATCCGCACGAAATAATCGCCCAGGCCTGTGCCCGTTCCATGGGTGGACAGGGTGGGGTTGCTGTTGACAGCGGTACTGCCGAAAGCGGGAACGCCGGAAAAAGCAAAGTTGTTGCTGTTGCGGGCGTCTACCTCTCCGCTCCAGAGACATTGCCAGCGCTCATTGGCGTTCCATAGAGAAAAGTTGCCCTTGGCCACGCGCAGGCGCGGCAGATTGGTGTTGGTCTGGGATTTGTTCTGAGGCGATGAGCCACCCAGGGTGGTATTGCACAAGGTGATGCCGCGTTTACTGAGGTTATCCAGTGTCCAGCTGCTGTAGCTGCCGCTACCGGCGTAATTGGCATTGGCAACGCTGATGGTGATATCACTGCCGGAAATGCCAGTGATTTGACCTTTCAAATAATTGCTGGCGTCCGCCTGCGCCAGGACGTAGTCGTTTGTTGACAAGCCTGTGGTAGAGGCCACGGTGAAGACATAGCTGACCGTATTGCTGCCAGTATTGGTGATGGTGCGAGAGGTTGAGCTGGTGGTCGTGGTGGTGGGGGGGGTATAGGGCGTCAGTTGGGCCAGGTCCGAGCCATCGTAGTACTTGGCCCAGGAATGAGCATCGTTGGGTAGGAAGGCCCTTTCCAGTACGGTGGATGAAGCAGAGTCCCCGTCGCTGATGCCGCTGCCATCTCCATTGCTTCTGTTGGGGGAGCGCATACCGCCGTAGAGCAGCTTGCGGACTGCATCCATACGCGACATCGATGCCCAGTTCAGGAAATTACCGCTCCACTGACCGGAACAGTATTTCGTGGCTGAATCAGAGGCCGGCTCGAAGCGTTTGTTTCCAGAACTGTAGCTGTAGCATTTCTTCGGGTCGAAATAGCCGTAATAGTCGATGCTGTGTTTGTAGGTGGTCTCGATCTGACCGTCACTATCCAGGTCGGAATAGTCGTTGTAAGCCCTCTTGTAGAGCTGCTGGTCTTTGGAGATGTCCAGCATGACCAACGGCTGCACGCTGCCTACAAGGAACAGCGGTGTATCCGAAATGGTTAAAGCCTGGCCCTGGGCGGGTAGGAGCAACATGCCCAGCAGGGCGGAAATTTGGAGAGTGTTTGAAATAAGACGGCTCATGGTAGACCCCTGTTCCAGGTACTGATTAGGGTTTGAATATCTCTTGCAACCACACCACGGTATTGGTGTTGGCACCCTGGGCGCGCGCGGTAATACGGTAATAGGTACTTACTGAGCTTTCCCCCGAATGCAGTACTGATATGCCCTCTATCAGATAACGTGGTTGTGCAGAAAGGCCGGTAATGGTTGGGGCTTCGGTAAATGTGCCGTATTCGACGCTAGGAGCCGCGGTCAGGTTAACGGTAGTGGCGGTATACACGGTGCCTGCGGCGGAAGTGAATTGCGGCCAGGACATAGCAGTGGAGGTGAATGCCGGTGTGCCTCCCTTTCGGTCGCAGAGCCCGTCGTCAGCGGTGCCGTTTATGCCGTCCTGATTGCAGGTGGGCCAGAAGCCAGTCATTGCCCAAATTGCTGGATTTCTTGGCCCCGTTCCGCTACCCGTAATGTCCTTTTCCGCGTCACGCAGCGCCAACTCCGCTGCCTGCATGGCGAGAGATCGGTCGCGCATGTTGCCGGACATGCGTTCTTCCAGGCTGGACATGCGTGCGGCAGTCAGGCCGATCATGGTCAGCACCACCAGGAAAATCAGGCCGGTGATGAGGGCCGCGCCAGACTGGCGGGCGTGGCGAAAGGGCGGAGAGGTGAGGTTTATCGTCTTCATGTTTAGGGCAGACGGCTGATGCGGTTGCGGAGATTGAAGGTGGCGACAAAGGGGCGGCGCAGTCGGGTGTCTGCCGCAGTTGTGTACGCTGTTGCCACCGTGCTCGCGGTGCCTAGGGCGCCAGCACAATTCAGATAACGCTGGTTGCCAACGGCGATGCCCTGGTTGATTGAGCGGGCAAGCACGCATATCCGTGCGCTGACAACCTGACCCCAGGAGGCTGGAGTGGCGGTGTAAGAATCGGCAGACTGGTCACCCGTGGTGTCGATGCCATAAAGGATCTGCAGATCCTCGACCCCTTCCACTAAAGTCGATCCGTTGCCTGGTGCGCCTGGCGCGGCGGCAATTTCGCCATCACATCGCAGCAGGAAATTGGCTGTGTCGATGTTGAAGCTATTCTGGACCCAGTCGCCCGCTACACCAGTCGAATCAGCATCGCAGGAGCGTTCGCCACTGGTCCAGTCGTATTGGACCGTGACCACGTCTGGCGCCGAGCCAGCCCCATTGGAACCGGTAATCGGTGTGCCAGAAAAATTGGGTTGATTTAGATCAATCGAAATTGTCGCCGGGTAGCCAGCTTGGCGGATGCTGCGGCCAATTATCTCGATAGCATAACGTCCGGTTTCCTGGAGGCGGGCGGAATCCTCCTGGACGCGGTAGGTCTGGTTGCTGCCCACGTAGATCGTGCCGATGCCGGTCAGCAGCAGCAGGCCCAGGCTCAGGGAGATCATGATCTCCAGCAGGGTCATGCCGGCCTGCCGATCCATTGGTGTTATGTGGCCATGCCGTGGGGGGGCGAAGGGGATCTGTGCGCTTGTTTTGCTCATGGCGCAAACCTTGTAACGAAACAGCGAATGTTGGCAGCGGTGCCCGCCGGGCAGTTTGGATCAGTTAATCCCCCCATGTTCTTCTCGGTCCACATGACGGTGATATCAAATTCCCGCTTGGCGCCATTTTCCTGGGCCTGGCAGCCAGTGGCAGTGCCATCCGCAGGCCCTTCGGTGCAGCGCAGGGTGCCCGTGCCTCCAGGAAGCAGGGCGGCGTTGGTGGTGAGCCATTGGCAAACGTCGGTCAGCGCCATGGTCGTGGTCGGGCAGCCGCTGGGCAAACCGTTGGCGTCGGCAGTGGCCGCTGAGTTGTCATAGTCACCAGCGGTCACTCCGGTTAGATTGGCTCGCATCCGGTCCCCCATGTCATAGGCTTGCTGGGTGGCGATGGCGCGGTAATAGGCGATCTGGTTATTGTTCAGGCTGACCGCTTGCAGGCCCGCCAGGCCCAGCAGGCCCAGTGAAAGTACGACGATGGCGACCAGGATTTCGAGTAGGGTGAAGCCACTTTGCCGGGTTCTGAATGGTTGAGCACTGACGGGGCGCGGAATGTGCCGCCTGCTGGTATTGATTACGGACATGCTGCCGCTCCTGTCTGAGTTCTTACCCGGCCTTGATTTGAGATGACTATCCGTCTTCCCTCCGCTATTCCTCGAGAGTCGCAAAGAGTGAAGGTGTCATTTGAAGCAGGGCTGAACCCGGTATTTTGAAATGTCACGGGATCACTTGTCCCCGCTCGCATGGAATTGCCGCCTTCGAGTGTGGCGCGAACCTGAAGCACCAGGTCGGCGCCGTTCACGGTGCCCCCTCCATCGTTGTCGACGAACACCAGCCAGCCGTTATCCCAAGTGGGGCTGGCGGCACACGTGGCATCTGTCGCTCTGCTGCACACGCTGACCCGTACACCTCTTTTTACCGCTTCACTCTTGGCATAAGTAAGCGCGAGCACGAATTCATTGACTTGGCTGGTTCGACGGCTGTTGAGGATGAAATCCCGAAAACTCGGTATGGCCACAGTCATCATGATCGCGGCGATGGCGATGGTGACCAACAGCTCGATCAGGGTGAACCCGCCATGGGATCGGGTGGCGGTCATCGCGGGATACCCCTAGGCTCGGGTGGAGATTTCATGGTCACGGTCTTACTCATCATATGGCCTGAGCCCAGCATAGCCGCGCCATTTGCCTAAGCGGCCGGCGGGCCGACGAGCGGTGGCTTTGTTAGAATGAACGGAAGACATCTTCGGTTTCCCCCTTACTTTGCACTCTGATTTCCTCATTATCGGCGCGGGCGCCGTGGGCTTGAGCACGGCTTTGGAATTGGCGGACCGGGGCGCGAGCGTGACGGTGTTGGAGCGCGGGCAGGTGGGGCGCGAATCGAGCTGGGCGGGGGGCGGCATCCTTTCGCCACTGTTGCCCTGGTTCTATGGTGGGGCGGTCAACGAGCTGGCCGAATATTCGCGCGCTTTGCTGCCGGCCTGGAGCCGGCGCTTGCGGGACTTGTCGGGGGTGGACCCGGAGTATCTGGATACCGGCATGCTGGTCCTGCCGCCCTATGATCAGGCCCAGGCCATCGATTGGTGTAGCCGTCATGGTTGGCGCTGGGCCTTGCGCCCGAGCGGGGATTTTCTGGAGCAAGGCGGGGACAGCGAGGCGCTTTGGTTGCCCGATGTGGCCCAGGTGCGCAATCCGCGCCTGGTCAAGGCCTTGCGCGGCGCGGCGGAGGCCTGCGGGGTGCGCATCGTCGAGTCGGCCGAAGTGGTCAAGATCGAGGCGAACGGCCCTCGGGTCGAGAGGTTCGTCACCAGCCGGGGCGATTATTCCGCCGCGAATTATGTGGTCGCCGCCGGCGCCTGGAGCGGGGTGTTGCCGGGGCTGGAGCCGTTGCGGCAGCGGATCTATCCGGTGCGCGGCCAGATGCTGCTGTTCCAGCTGCCGCCGGGGGCCTTGCCCACGGTGATATTCCAGGAGGGGCACTATCTCATCCCGCGCAAGGATGGCCATGTCCTGGTGGGGAGCACGCTGGAGCAGGTGGGGTTTGACAAATCCACCACGGAGGAGGCAAAGCATTCCTTGCTGGCCTTGGCGGCGAAGTTGTTGCCGGCGGCCAGCGAGCTGATCGTGGCCCAGCACTGGAGTGGCCTGCGCCCGGGCTCCCCGGACAACGTCCCGCTGATTTGCCGCTACCCTGCCTATGACAACCTGTTCATCAACAGCGGCCATTTCCGCTATGGCGTGACCATGGCGCCGGGGGCGGCCCGCTTGCTGACCAGCCTGATCTTCTCCGAGCCGCCTCCCGTGCCTGCCGAGGCCTATCGCTTTGCCGGATGAAGGGCCATGGGGAGGCTTGAATGCCAAGGGATTTTGCTATTTCATGACCGGCTGTTTGCCCCCCATGACATAAGGGGCGATAGTGCGTCCGGAAAAACACATTCAAGGGTGAGAAAACGATGAGAACGTGGAGAGGTTTTACCGCTATCGAACTGGCCGTGGCCCTGGCCATCGTATTTATCCTGGTGGCGGTGGCGGTGGCTTCGTTCAGCGACCACATGACGCACAAGGCCAGGTTCAAGGCTCAGGTCGTGCTGGTGGATTCGGCCGCGTGGCTGTTGCAGCAGTATGTGCGCGACAACACCTTTCTCCTGGCCAAATTGCCGGATGACCAGGCCCCCCGGGAGGGGAGCGCGGTGTATCGCATCAGCTTTGCCACCACGCCGGTGACCTCCAATGACCCGAAGGGCATCTTCCCGGCCACCACCGCCCAGACCTTCACCCTCATGGCCGTGCCCATAGAGGATGACGCGTGCGGCACCATGCTGATCGACCAGACCGGGCGTCGCGGCATTACCGGCGCCGATATGACAGTGGAGGATTGTTGGCAGTGAAGAGACGTTCTTCCGCCAAGTCCTTGCCGCCGGGCCTTCCCCTTTGACCATGCCTACCCGCCTGCTGGAAATCCTCCAGCAGCTTTCCCATGACGACTTCATCTCCGGCGAGGAGATCGCCCGGCGCCTGGGCTGTTCCCGCGCCACGGTGCACAACGCCGTCAGCCAGGGTGTGGCGGCCGGACTGGACGTGCATGCCGTGCGCGGGCGCGGCTATCGCCTCGGCCAGGCGGTGAGCTGGCTGGACCCGGAAGG
>JBGSHR010000140.1:0-5194 GCA_041752155.1 Thiobacillaceae bacterium
CGCCGCCGGGATCTGCCCCATCCCGCCTTCACTCCGCGCCAGGCGGCGCCGGAGCTGCTGAACACTGCCCTGAGCGGGCCGGTGGCCGTGGTGTTCGGCTCCGAGACCTTCGGCCTGTCCAACGAACAGCTCATGAAGTGCCGCTGGCTGCTCAACATCCCCAGCAATCCGGACTACGCCTCCCTCAATCTCGGCTCGGCGGTACAGGTGCTGGCCTATGAGCTGCGCTGCACCCAGGATGATTCGACGCTGGCCTTGCCCGAGTTCGAACTGGCTTCCAACGAGGCGGTGGAGGGTCTGTTGGCGGAAACGGAGCGGGTGCTGGTGGCAATCGGTTTCCTGGACCCGAGTCACCCAAAGCGCCTGATGCCCCGGCTGCGGCGTTTCTTCGCCAAGGCGGGCCTGGAGAAAGAGGAGGTGGCGATCTGGCGCGGCATCTTCAGCAGCCTGTCCAAAGCGCGCAACAGCGACGCTCGGGACTGAACTTTCGACAGAGTCCAAATTTGACCCGATTACTCGGGAATTGCATACTTCGCTGTCCGATTATCAATCAGTAATATTCCAATGTTCTCCAGGCTGCGGGAAGACATTCACATCGTGTTCGACCGGGATCCGGCGGCGCGCACCTTCTTCGAGGTGCTGACCACCTACCCCGGCGTGCACGCCATCTTGTGGCACCGTCTTTCCCATGGCTTGTGGACGCGGGGATTCAAGTGGCTCGCCCGGCTTTCCAGCCACCTGGCGCGCTGGTTCACCGGCATCGAGATCCATCCCGGGGCGAAGGTGGGGCGCCGCGTGTTCATCGACCACGGCATGGGTGTGGTAGTGGGCGAGACCGCCGAGATCGGCGACGATTGCACCCTGTATCACGGCGTCACCCTGGGGGGCACGTCCTGGAAGAAGGGCAAGCGCCATCCCACCCTGGAGCCGGGGGTCATCGTCGGCGCCGGCGCCAAGATCCTGGGGCCGATAACTTTAGGAGCGGGTGCCAAGGTGGGCTCCAACGCGGTGGTGGTGAAGGATGTGCCGCCCGGCGCCACGGCCATAGGCATTCCCGCCCGCATCCTCGACGAGGAACAGCACAAGGTGCGGGAGGAAGTCGCCAACAAGCTGGGGTTCTCCGCCTACGCCGTATCCAGCGACATGAACGATCCCATGGTGAAGGCCATCCACGGCCTGGTGGACCATTCCGCCGCCACGGATCAGCGTCTGGAATGGATCATTGGCGAGCTCAAGCGCCTGGGCGGCCATAGCGAAACGGGCAAGCCCGATGACCATTTCGACCCGGACTATCTGAACAAGATCGTCGATTGACGGTTTATCGCATATTGAATAGTTGACCAAAATGATCGGGATTAGTAGAGTGTCGACATCAACACTTTTCCATGAGCGAGGCACACCATGCGTCTGACCACTAAAGGACGTTTTGCGGTGACGGCGATGATCGATCTGGGCTTACGCCATCAACGCGGCCCGGTCACCCTGGCCGGCATCAGCGAACGTCAGCGGATTTCCCTGTCCTACCTGGAGCAGTTGTTCGGGCGTCTGCGTCGCCAGGGGATCGTCGATAGCGTGCGCGGCCCCGGCGGCGGTTACACCCTGGCCCGGCCCATGGAAGAAATCTCGGTGGCGGACATCATCCGCGCCGTGGACGAGCCCATCGACGCCACCCAGTGCGGCGGCCTGGGCAATTGCCACGACGAGCGGGAATGCATGACCCACGATCTGTGGACCAGCCTGAACGCCCGCATCTATGAATTCCTGGAGTCCGCGTCCCTGGCGGAACTGGTGAACAAGCAGTTGGAACGGCAGGCCGAAGAGGCCGCCGCCGGCAAGACGGAACAGCGTCACATCGTCGGCTCGGCGGAACTCAAGGTGCCTGGAGAACACAAGACCCCGATGGAACACAAAGTCCCGGCGGCACAAAAAGCCATAGTGAACGGCTGACGGAGCATGGCAATGGTCAAGACCCCTATTTACCTCGACTACTCGGCCACCACCCCGGTGGACCCGCGCGTGGCCGAGAAGATGATCCCCTACCTGACGGAAATATTCGGCAACCCGGCCTCCCGTTCCCATTCCTTTGGTTGGGATGCGGACCACGCGGTGGAAGAGGCGCGCGGCCATGTCGCCGCCCTGATCAATGCCGACCCCAAGGAGATCGTCTGGACCTCTGGCGCCACCGAGTCCAACAATCTGGCCATCAAAGGCGCGGCCCATTTTTATGCGGGCAAGGGTAAGCATCTGATCACCGTCAAGACCGAACACAAGGCGGTGCTGGATACCTGCCGCGAGCTGGAGCGCCAAGGCTTCGAGGTGACCTACCTGAACGTCAAGGACAACGGCCTGATCGACCTGGACGAGTTCAAGGCGGCGATCCGCCCCGACACCATCCTGGCCTCGGTGATGTTCGTCAACAACGAGATCGGCGTCATCCAGGACATCCCCGCCATCGGCGAGATCTGTCGCGACAAGGGCGTGATCTTCCATGTGGACTCGGCCCAGGCCGCCGGCAAGGTGGAGATCGACCTGACCAAGCTGAAGGTGGACCTGATGTCCTTCTCCGCCCACAAGGCCTACGGTCCCAAGGGCATCGGTGCTCTGTACGTGCGGCGCAAGCCGCGCATCCGCCTGGAGGCCCAGATGCACGGCGGCGGTCATGAGCGCGGTATGCGTTCCGGCACCCTGCCCACCCACCAGATCGTCGGCATGGGCGAGGCCTTCCGTTTGGCGAAACTGGAAATGGGCGCCGAGACCGAGCGCATCCGCGCCCTGCGCGAGAAGCTGTGGCGCGGCTTCCAGGACATCGAGGAGGTGCACCTGAACGGCGACATGGAGCGCCGCATCGCCGGCAACCTCAACGTGAGCTTCAATTTCGTCGAGGGCGAGAGCCTGATCATGGCCATCAAGGATCTGGCCGTGTCTTCCGGTTCCGCCTGCACCTCGGCCAGCCTGGAGCCGTCCTACGTGCTCAAGGCCCTGGGCCGCAACGACGAGCTGGCCCACAGTTCCATCCGCTTCACCATTGGCCGCTTCACCACCGAGGAAGAGATCGACTACACCGTCAAGCTCTTGCACGAGAAGATCGGCAAGCTGCGCGAGATGTCCCCTCTGTGGGAGATGTACAAGGATGGCATCGACTTGAATACGGTGCAGTGGGCAGCACATTGATTGTTGGGTAAACGGGATTTTTAGGTGAACGGCTGGCGTATCTTCGCCAAGAGCTCACCCGCGACGTAAGGAGCAAAGTAAATGGCATATAGCGAACAGGTCCTGGACCACTACGAGAACCCCCGCAACGTCGGGGCCTTCGACAAGGACGATATGGGCGTGGGCACCGGCATGGTGGGCGCGCCCGCCTGCGGCGACGTGATGAAGCTGCAGATCCGGGTCAACGAGCAGGGCATCATCGAGGACGCCAAGTTCAAGACCTACGGCTGCGGCTCCGCCATCGCCTCCTCCTCCCTGGTGACCGAATGGGTCAAGGGCAAGACCCTGGACGAGGCGATGAATCTGAAGAACACCCAGATCGCCGAGGAACTGGCCCTGCCGCCGGTCAAGATCCATTGTTCCATCCTGGCGGAAGACGCCATCAAGGCCGCCGTGGCGGACTACAAGGTGAAGCACGGCCAGGGCGCGAATGCCGCCGGCGAGGAGTACACCGCCTGCAATCCCCCTTCCGCCGCGTAAGGAGTACGTCATGCCTGTCACCCTTTCCGAACGCGCCGCCACCCATATCAAGAACTTCCTCGCCAAGCGGGGTTCGGGCATCGGCCTCAAGTTGGGTGTGCGCACCTCGGGCTGTTCCGGCATGGCCTACAAGCTGGAATTCGCCGACGTGGCGGACCCGGAGGACCTCACCTTCGAGAGCCACGGCGTCACGGTGTTCATCGACCCCAAGAGCCTGGCCTACCTGGAAGGCACCGAACTGGACTTCGTGCGCGAGGGCCTCAACGAGGGCTTCAAGTTCAACAACCCCAACGTCAAATCCGAATGCGGCTGCGGGGAGTCGTTCAACGTTTGATCTTTGTGAAGGGCGGGTAGCGAGCGGCAGGCGGCAAGTCGCGATTTGCCCAGAACCCTCGCCATCCACTACTCGCTCCCATGCTTGATTTCTCCCGCAACCACTTCGAACTGTTCGGCCTGCCGGCGGCCTTCGCCCTCGATGCCGAGCGCCTGGACCAGGCCTATCGGGGCATCCAGGCGCAGATCCATCCCGACCGTTTCGCCCATGCCGGGGAGGCGGAAAAGCGTTTGTCCATGCAGTGGGCCACCCGCGTCAACGAGGCCTACCAGACCCTGAAGAAACCCTTCGAGCGGGCCCGCTACCTGCTGCAACTGAACGGCGTGGACGCCATGGATGCCAAGAATACTTCCATGCCGCCGGCATTCCTGATGCAGCAGATGGAATGGCGTGAATCGCTGGAAGATGCCCGTGGCCAGCGCAATGTGCCCGCTCTGCAGCGCCTGGAACAGGATCTGCGGACCCACGCCACCGGACTGCAGGGCGAGCTGGAGAATTTGCTGGATGCCAGCCGGGACTATGTCCGGGCCGGCGAAACCCTGCGCAAGCTGCGCTTCATGGACAAACTTCTGGAAGAGATCGATGGGGCCTATGAAGACGTCATGTGAGGAAAAGAGCGCGCGGGGCCGCGAGCTGCCGCTGTCCTATCGCCCAGGCCCCCGCCGTTAAATAATCCATCTCACCGCTTACCGCTCACAACATGGCTCTATTGCAAATCGCCGAACCCGGCCTCTCCACCGCGCCGCACCAGCACCGCCTGGCGGTGGGCATCGACTTGGGCACCACCAACTCTCTGGTGGCCACGGTGCGCAACGGCGTTTCCGTGGTGCTCAACGACGCCCAGGGCCATCCCCTGCTGCCCTCCGTGGTGCGCTACCACAAGGACGGCGCCACCACCGTGGGCCATGCCGCCCAGGCCCAGGCCGCCGAGGATCCCCACAACACCATCATCTCGGCCAAGCGCTTCATGGGCCGCGGCATCAAGGACATCCCCGACGCCGCCACCATGCCCTACCAGTTCGTCGATGCCCCGGGCATGGTGCAGATCAAGACCACGGCGGGGGTGAAGAGCCCGGTGGAGGTCTCGGCCGAAATCCTCAAGACCCTCAAGAGCCGCGCCGAGGCGGCCCTGGGGGGCGAGCTGGTGGGCGCGGTCATCACCGTGCCGGC
>JBGSHR010000141.1:0-13920 GCA_041752155.1 Thiobacillaceae bacterium
CCACGCCCGCCCCGGAGCAGGACCTACCCACGCCTTCGCGCGGCGGTGGCGGCGGCTCTGCTCCGCCACAAAACCTGCAGAAGGAAACCACCATCCGCGTCGATACCACGCGGCTGGACCAGGTGCTCAACCTCTCCGGCGAAATCGGCCTGACCAAGAACCGCATCGCCAACCTCAAGTCGCAAATCCTTCATGGCAGCAACGATCAGGAGACCCTCAAGGCCCTGGACATCGCGGTCAGCCAACTGGATCTCTTGGTCTCCGATCTGCAAAACGCGGTGATGAAAACCCGCATGCAGCCCATCGGCCGCCTGTTCCAGAAGTATCCGCGTCTGGCGCGGGACTTGGCGCGACAACTGGGCAAGGATGTGGAGCTGGTGCTCTCCGGCGAGGAGACCGAGCTGGACAAGACCATGATCGAGGATCTGAACGATCCGTTGGTCCACCTGGTGCGCAACGCCGTGGACCACGGCATCGAAACCGCGGAGGAACGCCGGGCCTCAAATAAGTCGCCCAAGGCCATCGTCACCCTCTCCGCCAGCCAGGTGGGCGATCACATCTTCATCGAGATCGCCGATGACGGCAAAGGCATGAGCCCGGACGTGATCCGCCGCAAGGCCGTGGAAAAAGGCATCATCGACCAGGAAACCGCCAACAGCCTGGATGACCGCCAAAGCCTGCACCTGGTATTCCTGCCCGGCTTCTCGACCAAGGACCAGATATCCAGCGTCTCGGGCCGCGGGGTCGGCATGGACGTGGTCAAGACCAACATCACCAAGCTCAACGGCAAGATCGATGTGATCTCGCTGCCGGGCCAGGGCAGCACCTTCACGATTTCCCTGCCCTTGACCCTGGCCATCCTGCCGGTCTTGGTGGTACGTCTCAACAACCAATCCTTCGCCGTGCCCCTCTCCATGGTGCGCGAGATCATCCCGATCAAGCCCGCGGAAGTGCAGCGCGTTTCCGGTCGCGCCACCATTGTGGTACGCGACGAGGTCCTGCCAATCCGCAGCCTGGCGCGCATGATCGGCTGGGAGTCACAGAAATCCCCCTCCTTCGGTGTGCTCATGCATGCGGCCGAATCCACTTTTATCCTGGCGGTGGATGGCTTCGTCGGGCGTGACGACGTAGTGATCAAACCCCTTTCCGACATCAAGCCCAAGGGTATCGCCGGCGCCACCCTATCCGGAGACGGCTCCATCGTCCTGGTGCTGGACATGGAAGAGCTCCTGGCCAACTCGGTCTCGGACCATCAAACCAATCTGTTCGCCAAGGCCTGAAAGCTTGGCACTTCCCATTACTCGAAAATGAGCAACAACGCCTATATCGCCCGGCAACCCATCATGGATGCCGGGCATCACATCATTGCCTACGAGTTGCTGTTCCGCCATTCCGCCCAGGCCGAGAGCGCGCATATCCAGGACGATACGGAAGCGGGCTTGAACATCATCGCCAATACCCTGTGCGACATGGGTACCGAGTGGCTGCTAAAAGGCAAGCTGGCCTTCGTCAATATGGAAGTGGACATGCTCCACTCCAATTTCACCACCATGCTGCCCACGGAGAACGTGGTCATCGAGGTGCTGGAGACAGTCAAGGTCACTCCCGAACTCCTGGATCGGCTCAAGGAACTCAAGGAAGCAGGCTACCGCTTCGCGCTGGATGACTTCCACTACTCTCCGGAACTGGAAGCGCTGCTGCCTCTGGCCAGCTATGTCAAGCTGGACGTACTGGCCCATTCACCCGGCGAACTGGCCAGCATGGTCAGACAAGTGCGGCGTCACCCGGTCAAGCTGGTGGCGGAAAAAGTGGAAACCCCGGAACAGTTCCACCATTGCAGCGACCTGGGATTCGATTATTTCCAGGGCTACTATTTCGCTCGCCCGGAAAACTTGGTGGCCCGGGTGATCACACCGGTCCATGCCACTGTCCTGCAAATCATGGAACAAGTGCGCCAGGGCGCCGACATCAAAGATCTGGAGAACCTGTTCAAGAAGGATGTGGCCCTGACTTTCAAGCTGCTGCGCTACATCAACTCGGCGGGATTCGGGCTGCGCTGCGAGGTCCAGTCCATCCGCCATGCCGTCAGCATCCTCGGCATGCAACCCCTGTATCGTTGGCTTACGCTACTGCTGGTGACCTCGGGGACCGGCCCCACCACATCGGTCTTGTCCCGCACTGCCGTGACCCGGGGGCGACTGTGCGAACTTCTGGGCAAGCACGGCTTGCCCCGTTCAGACCAGGACAACCTGTTCATCGTCGGTGTGTTCTCACTACTACCCGCCATGCTGGAAATGACCATGGATCAGGTTTTGGAACGCGTGGTCATCGCCGACGAGATCGCTGAAGCCCTGATGAGCCGGGCCGGCATTTACGGCCCATTCCTGGCTTTGACAGAGGCCGTGGAAAGCGGTGAGATCGGCCTCCTGGAAGACCTGACCCTTTCCCTCCTGCTCTCGCCGGAACAAGTGAGCGAAGCCCATCTCCAGTCCCTGGCCTGGGTCGAACAGCTCGGCATGGACTAAAGTTCTCCACCCCTGTGGCTGGACCGCAGGCGGAGGAACAGCAAGTCACACCATCTCGGGAGTCATGGCGGCTTTCAGCACGGTCTGGGGCTGACTACCGCGCACACGATTGGTCAGCCACAGCAGCCCGCCCTTCTTCACACTCATGGCCAAGGTCTCGCCGAACAGCAACATACTGGCCACCTCGCCGACCGAGGGCTGGTGCCCCACCACCAGCACTGTCCCCTCGCCATCCGGCCAACCGGCCGCCGCGAGCAGATGCGTGGCATCCGCCCCCGGAGCCAGATCCTGCACCACCTCATAGGGCCGCTCCAGCGCATCCGCCGTTTGCCGGGTACGTACTGCCGGGCTGACCAGCACCCGCGCCCCCTTGGGCATGCGCTCATTCAACCACGCCGCCACCCATTCCGCCTGCTTGCGCCCCTTGGCGGTCAGCGCCCGCTCCAGGTCGGGCGCCCCGTCTTGCGCATCGGCATGTCGCCAAAGAATCAGATCCATACACCACCCTTAACAGTTGTCGTTTAATTGTTGTTCAGTGGTTGTCGCCGTCGAACAGGCCACCCAGCACCGAACCCTCGCCCTGGGCGCGTCCACCCGCATTGGGTGCTGCGGCGAGGATGCGGTTGGCCAGGCGGGAAAACGGCAGAGTCTGCAACCAGACCTTGCCGGGGCCGGTCAGTCTGGCCAAAAACAGGCCCTCGCCCCCGAACAGTGCAGTCTTGATCTTGCCCACGTACTGAATATCGAAATCCACCGAAGGCTGCATGGCGGCAATGCAGCCGGTGTCCACGCGCAGGGTCTCGCCAGGCGCCAAACTCTTCTCGGCGATCGTGCCGCAAGCATGGAAGAACACCACGCCGTCACCTTCCAGTTTTTGCAGGATGAAGCCCTCGCCGCCGAAGAAGCCGGCCCCCAGGCGGCGCTGGAAGGCGATCCCCAGGGACACGCCCTTGGCCGCGCACAGAAAGGCATCCTTCTGGCAGATCAGGGTGCCGCCGATCTGGGTCAGGTCCACCGGCACGATCTTGCCCGGGAACGGCGCGGCGAAAGCCACCCGGCGCTTGCCGGTGGCCTGGTTGGCGTAGATGGTGGTGAACAGGGATTCCCCGGTGAGCAGGCGCTTGCCCGCCCCCATCAGCTTGCCCATGAAGCCGGACTGGGAGGCGGAGCCGTCGCCGAAGATCGTCTCCATCTCGATGCCGTCCTGCATGAACAGCATCATGCCGGCCTCGCCCACGGCGGCCTCGCCCGGATCCAGCTCCACCTCCACATACTGCATGTCGTCGCCGAAGATATCGTAGTCGATGACGTCCATCGCCATGGCTCACTCCTTACTTATTAATTAACAGGCTCATGCGGAACACAGGCTAGGCTTCCAGCAGGAGAATGCGCCGATATCCGCCCGCCACCATGCGCTCCGCCGCTTCCTGGCTTGCCGCAGGATCCGCCAGATCGAGCACACAGGCAATTTCCTCCAGCGGCACATCTTGCGCCAAAGCATCCAGCAGAGGCAGCCATTTCGACCACACCGGGGCGCCAGCCCGGAGCGAGCCAGCAGGCAGACATCCAGACTTGGCGAGGGCATGCCGGGCGGAAATCAGGCGCAATCTGGCCGCTTCCAACTGGGGCCCCAGAGGCAATGCCAAGTCGAAGCCAAGTGCGATTTTCCCAGCGGGGATTTTCCCGGTGGAATGTTGCAGGACGTGGATATCATCAGGCCCGAGCGACTCCACGGAAACCGCTTGCTCGCGCCAAGCCAAACCCTCCGGTTGGCTCAAGGCCGGGTCCGGGGGGAACTGCCGAAAGCCCCACTTGGCCCCCATCCAACACTCGATCAAGACCTGATCGTTTTCTCCCGGGCAGGTCTCCGCGCCGCAGTCGGCGATCTCCGCTTCATCGCGCCAGGCGCGAGGGTCCTGTTTCCAGCGAAAAAAATCCCGCTGGGGCGGTGCGCCGTAGTCCGCCTCCAGGGCACGCCAGGTAGCGATAAACCAAGTGTAGTCAGCGCGGTATTCGGCATTGCGGCGCAGAAACTGCCACGCCCAGCCGGCCAGATCGAGATCAGCACAAAACCGGTACTGTTCAGCGTCACGCCATTCCATGTCACGTCTCCAGCCGGACCGCCCGATATCGGTGTCAGGCCATCATATGGGCAGAAAGACGAAGCTGGCCGCATTCTGGAATACGCGGCTGATAGAGCGATTGTTCCGATCCTCGAGCACCAGGGCCAGCAGATCCTGCTGGGCGATAAGCTTGCCGAACTCGCGCTCGAAACTCAGGTTCTGCACTTCGCCGTCCATGCTGTTGGTAAGCAGGAACCGGTTGCCGTTGCCGAGCTTGGCGCTGGCGAGCTTCCAAACCGCCGCCTCGATATTGCGGGCGCTGTTGTATAGCTTCTGGGCCATCAATTCGTCGGCCAGAAAAAACTCGGTCTTGTTGTTGTAAGAAGCCATGATCATGGCGGTCAATGCGCTCATGTAGGCATAGACCCGGTCGCCGCCATAGCCCTCCAGGAAGGCCAGTTGGAAGTTTTCTTCCCAGTTGAGCCGGGCCAGGGAAGACTGGGGCCACCGGGGCAATTCATCGAAAATACGCGCAGTGGCCACCTCGGCGGACTCAAAACCGGACTTGCGAAACTCCTGAGGATTACGCCGGTAGAGCTTCTCGGTCAGCAGCCTGAGGCTTTTCAAGACCTCCCGCTGGTTGATCTCCGCCACCATGTCCACCTCGCCTTTGGCCAGATTCACCATCGAGAAGCCGCGGACGCTGCTGCTACCATCTTTGTGCCGGATCTCCTGGCTGGCACAACCGCTGAGTAACAGTACGGCAAGGACCAGGGTGTAGGATGTACGCATTTGAGGATATCCAGCTCCGAAAACCAGCCTAATTGTAATTGCTGATCCTGCCGCAACCAAACCTGAGGGCAGGTGATACCAGGCGGGCATTCGGATACGGCGATCCCAAAAAAAATTTATTCGGAATGAAATAACTCTGATTAGAGCGAGCGAGGGGGCGGTGCTATTCTCGCCCGCCACTCGGCCGCCATGGCCTTCCACTCATATTCAGAACACCAATCATCATTTAGGAGCCCGCATGTCCCGACTCGTGAAACCCCACGGTGGTGGCGAACTCAAGCCCTTGCTGCTCGAAGGCGTCGCCCACGAGGCCGAACTGGCCCGTGCCAAAACCCTGCCCCAGGTCAAGATGTCCTCGCGCGAGACCGGCGACCTGATCATGATGGGCATCGGCGGTTTCACCCCGCTGGAAGGCTTCATGACCCACGCCGACTGGGCGGGCGTGTGTGAC
This sequence comes from Thiobacillaceae bacterium, assembly GCA_041752155.1. Taxonomy (GTDB): domain Bacteria; phylum Pseudomonadota; class Gammaproteobacteria; order Burkholderiales; family Thiobacillaceae; genus PFJX01. The sequence goes on from JBGSHR010000141.1 coordinate 5,832, forward strand.
GGCTACAAGACCGCTGCCGGCTTGTTCTGGCCCATCCCAGTGACCCTCTCCACCGACACCGCCACCGCCGGCAGCCTCAGCCTGGGCCAGGACATCGCCCTGGTGAACGGCGAGAACGGCGAGATCATGGGCACCATGAAGGTGACCGAGATCTACGGCATCGACAAGGGCCACGAGTGCATGATGGTCTACAAGACCACCGACATTGCCCACCCTGGCGTCAAGATGGTAATGGATCAGGGCCCGGTGAACCTGGCCGGTCCGGTCAAGGTGCTGTCCACCGGCAGCTTTAAAGAAGAATACGGCGACCAGTTCATGACTCCCGCCGAGACCCGCGCCGCCTTCGAGAAAGCCGGCTGGTCCAAGGTCGCCGCCTTCCAGACCCGCAACCCGATGCACCGCTCCCACGAATACCTGGCCAAGATCGCCATCGAGACCATGGACGGCGTACTGATCCACTCCCTGCTGGGCGCCCTGAAGCCGGGCGACATCCCCGCCGAGGTTCGTTCCGAGGCCATCAGCACCCTGGTCGACAACTACTTCGCCCCCAACACCGTGATCCAGGCCGGCTACCCCTTGGACATGCGTTACGCCGGTCCCCGCGAGGCCCTGCTGCACGCCCTGTTCCGCCAGAACTACGGCTGCTCGCACCTGATCGTCGGCCGCGACCACGCCGGCGTGGGCGACTACTACGGCCCCTTCGACGCCCAGCACATCTTCGACGAGATCCCCCCGGGCTCCCTCGAAACCACCAACATGAACATTGACTGGACCTTCTGGTGCAACAAGTGCGGCGGCATGGCCTCCCAGCGTACTTGCCCCCACACCAAGGACGACCGCATCCTGCTGTCCGGCACCAAGGTGCGCGCCATGCTGTCCGAAGGCCAGGACCTGCCGGTGGAATTCAGCCGCCCGGAAGTGGCCAAGGTGCTGCAGAAGTACTATGCCAGCCTGACCGCGGAACAGAACGTCAAGGTGGAACTCAAGGGCCACTCGGCCGCCTGAGTTTCCAGGCCGGCCTCGGCCGGCCAGTAAGAATTTGGGACACTGTGCCCGCCGGAAGCGGATTCGCGATACGCCCCGGCCAAGGTTGGGCTCGGTTTTTCTAAATGGGCCGCGTGAAGAACGCGGATTGTTAGCTAACAAGGAGTGTAATTAATGCCTACCTTCGTCCGTACCGACAAGTGCGACGGCTGCAAAGGTCAAGACAAGACCGCCTGCATGTACATCTGCCCGCACGACCTGATGAAACTCGACAAAGATGGTTCCGAAACCGGCCATGCCATGCGCGCCTTCAACCAGGAGCCCGAGCAGTGCTGGGAATGCTATTCCTGCGTGAAGATCTGCCCGCAGCAAGCCATCGAATGCCGTCACTACGCCGACGTCGTGCCCCTGGGCGGTTCCGTCCAGCCTCTGCGCGGTTCCGACTCCATCATGTGGACCATCAAGTTCCGTAATGGCGTAATGAAGCGCTTCAAGTTCCCGATTCGCACCACCCCCGAGGGTTCTATCGACTGCTACGGCGGCAAGCCCATGCCCAAGCTGGCTGATATCGATGCCACTGGTTCTTTTACCAGGGACATGATGGGTGGTTTCCGTGCCGGCAATCCCGCCGAACTGATCCGCAAGTAATCCGGTTTAGATAGAGAGGTAATTGAAATGGCTGGTGAATTTGGAAATCCCGAGATTATCCAGGAAGAAGTTGACGTCCTGATGATCGGTGGCGGCATGGCCAACTGTGGCGCCGCTTATGAAATCATGCGTTGGGCCGATGCCGCCAAGGCCGAGCTCGGCATGGACCTGAAAATCAAGCTGGTCGACAAGGCTGCCATGGACCGCTCCGGCGCCGTGGCTCAAGGTCTGTCCGCCATCAACACCTACATCGGCACCGAGCAGGATCCCGCCGATTACGCCCGTATGGTCGCCAACGACCTGATGGGTATCACCCGTGACGACCTGGCCTACGACCTGGGCCGCAACGTCGACGATTCCGTGCACCTGTTCGAAGAGTGGGGCCTGCCCATTTGGAAAACCGATGCCAACGGCGAGCGTCATGACGGCGCCGCCGCCATCGGCGAAGGCCTGCCCGCGTTGAAGGATGGCGGCAAGCCCGTGCGTTCCGGCAAGTGGCAGATCATGATCAACGGCGAATCCTACAAGTGGATCGTCGCTGAAGCCGCCAAGAAGGCCCTGGGCATGGACCGCGTTGAAGAGCGTATCTTCATCGTCAAGCTGGTGAACGACAAGAACGACAAGAACCGCATCGCCGGTGCTGTCGGCTTCTCCACCCGTAACCACACCCTGCACGTGTACAAAGCCAAGGCCATCCTGCTGGCCGCCGGCGGTTGCGTGAACATCTTCCGTCCCCGTTCCGTGGGTGAAGGTACCGGCCGTGCTTGGTACCCCGTCTGGAACGCCGGTTCCACCTACGCCATGGCTGCTGAAGCCGGCGCGGAACTGACCATGATGGAAAACCGTTTCGTGCCCTGCCGCTTCAAAGACGGTTACGGCCCGGTCGGCGCCTGGTTCCTGCTGTTCAAGGCCCGCGCCACCAACGGTTATGGCGAAGACTACCTGACCAAGAACAAGGCCATGCTGGACCAGTACCCCCCGTACGGTCAGGCCGCTGTGCCCGCTTCTTGCCTGCGTAACCACGTCATGCTGAAGGAAATGAAGGAAGGCCGCGGCCCGATCTGGATGGACACCGTGACCGCCCTGGGCAACCTGCGCAAGACCCTGTCCGAGCGCGAAGTGAAGCACCTGGAAGCCGAAGCCTGGGAAGACTTCCTGGACATGTGTATCGGCCAGTGCGGCATCTGGGTTGGCGAGAACATCGAGCCCGAGAAGAAGAACTCCGAGCTGATGCCCACCGAGCCCTACCTGCTGGGTTCCCACTCCGGTTGCTGCGGCATCTGGGTGTCCGGCCCCACCGACGTGGGCGCCCCGACCACCGAACTGCACGCCGACGCTGCCAAGATCCCCGCACACCTGCCTTCCGGCTGGAACTGGGGCTATCGCGGCATGACCACCGTCAACGGCCTGTTCACGGCTGGTGACGGCGTGGGCGCTTCCGGCCACAAGTTCTCCTCCGGTTCCCACACCGAAGGCCGCATGTGCGCCAAGTCCATGGTCAAGTACTGCATCGACAACAAGGATCTGAAGGTCGAGCTGGACACCACCGTCGAGCAGCTGGTGGACGAGATCTACAAGCCGGTGCGCAACTACCTGGAGTTCAAGGACTACACCACCGCGATCGACGTCAACCCCAACTACATCACCCCCAAGATGCTGCAGTTCCGTCTGCAGAAGATCATGGACGAGTACGTTGCCGGCGTGGCCACTTACTACAATACCAACGACAAGATGTTGGAAATTGCAGAAGAGAAGCTGAACATGCTGAAGGAAGACGCCGAGAAGATGCGTGCAAAAGACCTGCACGAACTCCTGCGCGCCTGGGAAAACTACCACCGTATCCTGACGGCGGAAGCCCACATGAAGCATATCCAGTTCCGTGAAGAAAGCCGTTACCCCGGCTTCTACTACCGCACCGACAAGAACTTCGTCGATGAGGAAAACTGGAAGTGTTTCGGCAACTCGATCTACGACAAGACCACCAAGACCTGGACGAACTTCAAGCGCGCCCACGTCGACCTGATCGACAAAGCCAAGCTGTTCAAGGCCGCTGCGCCTCACTAAACAGTTGTCTTAGCTGAACGAAACCGGGCGCTCACAAGGCGCCCGGTTTTTATTTGTACCGACTGCTCAAAGAGTGCCCATCCGCAAAATTAACCATTGCGAATGGCCATTACCGCCCCCATATAGAATCTTCACTTTTACGCCCAGCACGAGGTCACCCATGGACGAAACCCAATTCAAGGATTTGATCAAGGAATCCCCTTTCCAGGAAAGCCCGGTCACGCCCACCATGTTGGGCGGCGACAAGACCATCCAGTTTCGCTGCCACAAGGACGTGAAGTGCTGGAACGCCTGTTGCGGCAACATCGACATCCAGCTCACGCCCTACGACATCCTGCGCCTGAAGAATCGGCTCGATCTGTCTTCCGGCGAGTTCCTGCAGAAATACACCGTCCCCTTCGAGATGGACAAGGACGGCATGCCCGGCGTCAAGCTGCGCCCGGTGGAGAACGGCACCGCCTGCCAATTCATGGTGCCGGAAGGCTGCGGCGTCTACGAAGACCGCCCCACCGCCTGCCGCTACTACCCGGTGGCGTTGCTGTCGATGCGCAATCAAAACGAGTCCACCGATCGCACCTCCTACGCCCTGGTGGAAGAACCCCACTGCCTGGGCCACCAAGAGCCGCGCCAACTGACCATCGATGAATACCGTCAGGAACAGGGTGTCGATGTCTACGACGAAAAAGGCCGCGGCTGGCGCCAACTGGTATTGAAGCGCAAATCCGCCGGTCCGGGCATCGGCAAACCGCCGGAGCTTTCAAACCAGTTGTTCTTCATGGCCAGTTATGACATCGACCGCTTCCGCGCCTTCATCACCAGCGAGTCGTTCAACCGCACCTACGACGTGCCGCTGGAGGTGATGGCCCATTTGGTGGCCGATGATGAGGCCCTGATGGACTTCGGCTACAACTTCCTGAAGCACGTCTTGTTCAACGAAAAGTTTCTGGAAGAGCGGGACGGCGCCTTCGAGGAACGCACGGAGCGCCTCAAGGCCAAGGCCGAAAAGGTACGCGAGGAATACCTGGCCAACCGGGAACAACTGGAAGACGACAAGTACAGCGACCCGGGCCGGCCCGGCGATTGCGGCTGCGACAGCGGCAAGGACTAAGCCGCCGGGAGCCGGCTCAGGCCGGTTCCGCGGCACGGCTTGCCGGCGCCTTTTCCCCGAAAAACAAACAGGCCGCGTTAAGGCGGCCTGGACTGCTTGGAAACGGCCTAAAGCGACCGGCTTAGCGTTTAACGATAGCGGCGCCCCTCAGCCGGGCGATGCTCCTGAAAACCCAGCCGCTCGCCTTCATGCTTCTCCTGGAAGATGTGCTTGCCCGCCTCGCCCAGACGCCGATCCAGATCCCGCAATTCATTCGGCCCGAGGCGGCCATCCGCCAAATACTGGCGTTCCATCCGGTTGATGCTCACATGCTCGCGAATCAGGCCGACCGCCTCGCGCATGCTCAGTTTGCCGTTTTCCATGCCGTTCAGAATACGTTGCAACTGGTTATCCAAACGTTGGTCAAATTCGGCCACCTGCTGTTTGAAGGCTGCTTGATAGTGAGCCTGTTGGTAGCCGGGGCCAGACAACCAGGGATTGTTGTTGGGGTTGTAACCCCAGTCGGCCTGGCTGGCGCCGGCGAACAGGGTCAGGGAAGTCGCGCCGATCAGAGAAATGGTTTTAACCGCTTTTTCGAATTTCATGGTGTATCTCCTAGCTCTCGGTTTCTTCCGACTCGGAACCATTCCGCGTCGGACGGTTTCCACTCTAATCAGGAGATGTAAGGCCGCCGTATCCGCTCTGTAGCGCAAATGTAAGCGGTTGTTACCGGCATACCCGACACGCATGGAGGGTTGCATCTCGATACCGGTCGGAGAGAATCGGCAACAACCATTCGCAAACCCATACCCACGCCCATGAACGCCCACACCCTTGCCCCCGAAGAACACTTCATCCAGAAAGAGCCCTATTACGAAGCCGTCGGCGATGAGATCGCCATCTTCGAGGCGGCCTACCGGCACCGCTTGCCCATCCTGCTGAAAGGGCCGACCGGCTGCGGCAAGACCCGTTTCATGGAGTACATGGCCTGGCGCCTGAAGCGGCCCCTGATCACCGTGTCCTGCCACGACGACCTCACTGCCTCCGATCTGGTCGGACGTTTTCTGGTCAAGGGCGGCGAGACCGTGTGGGTGGACGGCCCCCTCACCCGCGCCGTGCGCGTGGGCGGCATCTGCTACCTGGATGAAATCGTCGAGGCGCGCAAGGACACCATGGTGGTGATCCACCCCCTGGCCGACGACCGTCGCACTTTGCCCATGGAGAAGCTCGGCCAGTTGCTGGAGGCGGGGGACGAGTTCGCCCTGGCCATCTCCTACAACCCGGGCTACCAGAGCGTGCTGAAGGATCTCAAGCAATCCACCCGTCAGCGCTTCGTCGCCCTGGAGTTCGACTATCCGATGGCGGAACTGGAACGCAGGATCGTCGCCAACGAATCCGGGGTCGCCCCCGAGCTGGCGGAACGCTTGGTGCGCTTCGCCCAGATGACCCGCAACCTCAAGGGCAGCGGCCTGGAGGAAGGCGCCTCCACCCGGCTCCTGGTCCATGCCGGCAAACTCATCGCCGGCGGCATTGCCCCAGTCATCGCCTGCAAGAGCGCGGTGGCCCAGGCCGTGACCGACGACGCCGACATGCTGGCGGCGATCCAGGAACTCTCCTCTTCCCTGTTCTGAAGCGATGTCCGCCGCGCCGCTGCGTTCACAGCGTCGGGTCCCAGGCCCGCGCGCAATTCCGGCCCGCCCCCTTGGCCGCATACAGCGCCTTGTCGGCCCGGTCCAGCGCCGCCTCCACCGGCAGGTTAGGGTCCAGCTCCGCTACGCCGAACGAGGCCGTCACCTGGATGCTGGCACCATCTGGAAGCAAGAAGGCCTTTTGCGCCAGTTCCTCGCGCAGACGCTCCATCACCCCCATGCTGACGGCCGCATCCATGCTGGGCATGCAGACGAGAAACTCCTCGCCGCCATAGCGGAACACCTTGTCGTAGGCGCGCAGGTGCTTCATCAGGAAGGCCGCGGTTTCCACCAGCACCTGGTCGCCGGCCGGATGACCATGGCCGTCGTTGACCGCCTTGAAGAAGTCCAGGTCCATCATCACCAGGCAGCAGGGCTGCACCCGGCGCTTCACCAGTTCGTGCTGTTCGCGCAGCTCGGTGAGCAGGCCGATGCGGGTGTTGGTGCCAGTGAGCGGATCCCGGTTGTAGAGCTGCTCGTTCATCTCGCGTTTGAGGGAATGCAGTTGCAGACGCAGGCGTTCCAGGGTCTGGGCGAAATTGTCGTATTCGTAGGGGGAGAGGGTCTTGCCGGCCGCCACCGCCATCAGCAGGCGCGCCGCCAGTTGATGCATGCGCGCATGTTCCGCCTCGATCGCCACGAAGGCTGGCAACTCTTTCAGCTTGGAAGAGGCATAGGTGTAGTACCACTGGCCGAACTGGCAGTGCCGGTGGGCGTCCGGGCTCACGTCGCGCTGGTCGCAGTGGGACTTGCAGATCAGGGTCCGATCCAGCCCCTTGGACCATTGCTCATGGTTGTAGATGGCCTGGTCCAATTGCAGCAGGACCGCTTGCAACTCTTCCGTGGCGAACGCGAACATCATGACCTCCTGGCGGGACATACTTGTGTTGTAGTCCAATTTATATCGCGCCCGCGCGCGCCCTTCTTGATTCAGGACAAGATCGGCCGGGTGCCTCCCGCCCTCCTCTCACATCCGCCCAGGTCCTGGTAATGCGATCTTCCCCTCGCACCGCCGCCGAGATTACCGCCCTGCTGGAGACCTGGCTCGAGGCGGACCTGACCTTCCACAAGGTGGAGGGCTTGGCCGGCGAACTGGCCGTCCTGCCCACGGCCGAGAGCGAATTCATCCTCGACCTGATCAAGCGCATCGCCAGCACCCACCTGGAACTGGGCTGGCAGTTCGGGCGCCGCGCCCCCAAGCTGTTGTCCAGCATGGGCCGGCGCCAGATGGAGGCCTGGGCCCTGTTCGCCTGCGATGCCTACGACCGGGAAGGGCTGCGCCCCGCCCTCCAGGCGGTGGAGCAAGTGCACAAATTCGCCGAGAAGCAGCTGGAAATGACCGCCGGCGTCATGTTCGACGACGTGGCCGGGGTGCTGGGCAACTTCGTGCGCGGTCTGTCCGGACGCAAGCTCAGCATCGTTCAGGGCGACGCCATCCACACCGACACGGAAAAACTCTACCTGCCGGCGCTGCTGGCCCGCCTGCCCACCAGCGAGGACAACTTCAAGCTGGCCAAGGCGGCGGTGGCCCTGCTCTGGGCCCAGACCCGCTTCGGCACCTTCCACGCCGATCTGCCGGCCGCCTGCGCCAGCTTTGCCGATCCGCAACGGGCCCTGC
>JBGSHR010000142.1:0-7781 GCA_041752155.1 Thiobacillaceae bacterium
TCGGCCAGGGCCTGGAGCAGAGGCCGGGCATCCTCGCCAGCACTGGCCAGGGCGAGCGCGGTTACGGCCGGGGCAGGCGCGGTAGTGTCGGGGGCGCCAACCGCGGCGGGTGGCTCCGGCGTTGGGATGGTGGTCTCGCTAGCCGACTCCAGCACCGGTTCCGAGGCGCCTCCCGTGGACCAGGACTTGGCCAGGGCCGTGAGCTTGTCGTGAAGCTGCGGGGCATCGTGGCCGAAATTGATCAGCACCCGCTCCAGCATCTCCCGTTTCCGCGTCTGGGTCAGGCCGGCCTGATGGGCATCCCACTGCTTCATCAGGGGACGGATCACATCCACCCAGCGCGGTTCCGGCTTGTCCTCGATACCGGCCACCTCGGCATAGGCCTTCTGGAAGTTCCCCGGGGTGGGCGGTTTGCGCCGCTTGGCCAGCAAAGTGATGGCTTCACGCGCGATATCGGCGGCTTGTTTAGGTCGTTCCATGGTGTGCTCGCTAGACTGGGGAACAATATTAGGTTATTCGACTCCTGTTAGGAGCCCCTCTCATATCGGCACGATGCAAACATTTCTGAATCCCTTGCTTGCCTTGCTCCTGGTGGCCATGACGACCAGCGGAGATGCTTCGGCCGGCACCCCGGGCGCCGAGCTCCAGGACACCAGGCTTTTACGCAGCCAGGCCGCTGACTGGATCGAGCAGCAGGCCGGCGCGGCCTTTCCCGGGACCAGCGCACAGGTGCAGGTCGGCCGCATCGACCCACGTCTGCGGCTTGCCGAATGTGCCCAGCCGGAATTCTTCCTGCCCGCTGGCGCCCGTCTCTGGGGAGGAGGCAGTGTGGGTGTGCGTTGTAGCGCCCCCGCCGACTGGAGGCTCTATCTGACCTATCGCATCCAACTGACGGGTCCCGCCCTCGTGGCGCGCCATCCTCTGCCGGCCCGGCAAGCGCTTTCCGCCGATGATGTCAGCGTGGCCCTCCTGGAGTACGGGGCCAACCCGGCTGCCTATCTGCAAACCTTGCCGTCCGGAGCCCTGATCAAGCGCCCGATACCTGCGGGACAGGCGATCCTGCTGGAATCCCTGGCCATGCCCACGGTCATACAAGCCGGGCGCAAGGTGCGCATACACGTGACAGGAGCGAGTTTCACCATTGCCCAGGAAGGCATCGCCCTCAACTCGGCCAAGGCCGGCGAGGTCGTGCGCATCAAGACCAGCTCCGGCCGTATCGTGCAGGGGATGGCCGGGCAGGATGGCGAGGTGGAAATTCATCCCTAAGGAAACACTTATTTATTCCCACGTGGATCGCGTTGGAATAAATCAGGGTCTCCCTAAAGCTCGCCTCCGATTTGCCGATATCGGTGTAATTCCCAAATAAGGAGATCGGCGTGAAGATCGACAACGCGGTCAAGAATGTGGCCACGCCCCGTACCCGGGAGACCAAGTCCGGCAAGGCCACCGGCAAGGCCGGTCAAAACGGCAACCCCACCGTCAGCGACAACGTGCGGCTCACCGGCCACTCCTCCCAGTTACAGGTATTGGAAGCCCAACTGGCCGACATCGAGGTGTCGGACCCGGGCAAGGTGGACGCCATCCGCCAAGCCATTGCCGATGGCACCTTCCAGGTGGACGAAGAGGCCGTTGCGGAAGGCCTGGTCCAGGAATCCCTGGAAAGTCTGGGCCGGCAGGTCAACCAGCCATGAGCTCGGTGGACGACAGCCTGAAACAGCTCGCGCAAGACTTGAGCGGCTTCATCCAGCTATTGGAGGAAGAAGCGCGGCATCTGGTCAGCGGCGATTCGGAACGCTTGGCCACGGTCATCGCCAAGCGAGAGGCCATCAGTGGGCAACTGACCCGGCATTGGCAGACCCTGGCCGGCTTGCTGGGCATGCCGGCCAGCGCCGGACTGGCGGCCCTCAAGGAGCGGGGCAAGACCGCCATGACCGCCTCCGCGTGGCGACAGATGGAAACCCTGGCCCTGGAGGCTGAACACCTGAACCGGGTGAACGGGCGTCTGCTGGAAGAACAGATGCGGCGCACCCAGGCCGCCATGCAGGTACTGCAGAACGCGGTTTCCAGTCGGAACCTGTATGGCGCGGATGGCCGGGTAAGCGGTTTTCCCGATTTCAACAGAAGGATAGACGAGGCATGAACACCCTGAACCTGAACGTCACCGGCATGACTTGCATGGGCTGCGTGAACAGCGTGAAAAAGCTGGTGTCCGCTCTCCCCGGCGTGGTCGGCGTGGAGGTCGATCTTGCCTCGGGCCGGGTCGCGGTGACCCATGACCCGCTCCTCGCCAATGACAGCGCCATCCGCCAGGCTATCGAAGGCGGCGGATACCAGGTCGTCGCCTGAGCGCTTGCCAGTCAACCTAAATCCTGCGGGCTGCTAGGGCGCCGCTGATAATTCGTCTTCGGTCATTCCGGCCCCCTTCGACAAGCTCAGGACAGGCTTCGATACAACCGCTGTGTGGGGGCTCTCATGCTTCGATACGCCCGCCATGCGGGCTACTCAGCACGAACGGAGTGTTCACGCATTCGCAGAAAAGCCGTTCGTCCCGAGTAGGCGCATAGCGCCGTATCGAGGGAAGCGGGCCTATCGATGTCCACCCTGAGCCTGTCGAAAAACATGCGTGCCTTGCGAAGCAAGTCGCACGAAGTCTCATGCCCTCGTGTTACAGCGATCCGGCCGCCGGCCGCTCGCAAGACGCCGGCACGATCCCTGCCCCCCCCGCCAACTCCCGGCACAACTGGGCCAGGGGCCTCGGCTCGGCGAAATGGTTGCCCTGGGCGTAATCCACGCCCAGTAGCCTGAGCGCCTCGGCGGTGGCCTGGTTTTCCACGAACTCCGCCACCGTCTTCACCCCCATGATACGGGCCACTTTGACGATGGCCTCCACCATGGCCGCGTCCACCGGGTCCTCCGCCATTTCCAGCACGAAAGCGCCGTCTATCTTCAGGTAGTCCACCGGCAGGCTGCGCAGATAGCCGAAGGAGGAAAGACCGCTGCCGAAATCGTCCAGCGCGAAATGGCAGCCCAGGGCCTTGAGGTCCTCGATCAACACCAGCACCGTATTCAAATTCGACACCGCCGCGGTCTCGGTGATCTCGAAGCAAAGATGTCGCGCCAGCTCGGGATGGGAGCGCACCTTTTCCCGTATGTAGGACTGGAAATGGATGTCGCTCAGGGAGGCACCGGAGAGATTGATGCCCAGCACCGCGTTGCCAATCCCCTCCAGGAGCCGGGTGCATTGCACCAGGGCGTGTTCGATCACCCAGCGATCCAGCATGGGCATGAGCTGATAGCGCTCCGCCGCCGGAATGAAGGCCATGGGCAGGATCAGATCGTCCTCGTCCTGCAGGCGCAACAGCAATTCGTATTGGGGTGGCAACCCATTGTTGCCCAAGGCCACGATGGGCTGGTAGTACAACAGCAGGCGATCCTCTTCCATGGCTCGGGTCAAGCGGCTGGCCCATTCCATCTCGCCGCGCCGCCGCGCCACATCCTCGTCCCCGGGGTGATACAGGCGCACCTTGTTGCGCCCCGCATCCTTGGCGGCGTAACAGGCGGCATCGGCCGCGCTCATGAGGTGGATGGTGTCGCCCCAGTGGGCGTCGATCTCCACCAGGCCGATACTGGCGCCCACCTGGTAGATGCGGCCTTCCCAGACGAAGCGATGATCCTCCACCAGGCGCCGTAATTTCTCGCCCAGGCGCTGACCGGTGGCCACGTCACAGTGGCTCAACAGCACCCCGAATTCGTCTCCCCCCAGCCGCGCCACCACATCGCTGGCGCGCAGGCTTTGCGGCATGCACGCGGCCAGTTGGCGCAGCAGCTCGTCGCCGGCCAGGTGGCCGCTGGTATCGTTCACCACCTTGAACTGATCCAGGTCGATATACATCAGGCAATGCCGGGCATCGTCGGCGCGACAACTGGCGAGCACCTGTCCCAGCACCTCCTCGAAACCGAAACGGTTGAGCAAGCCGGTCAGGGCATCGTGATTGGCCTGCCAGGCCAGCTTGGTGGTGGCGGCGCGGATCTTTTCCTGCAAGGTTTCATAGGAGGCCTTGAGCTCGCTGGCCATGTGGTTGACCCCCTGCTCCAGCAGGGCGAACTCGCCGCCGGTGGCAAACTTGACCCGGGCATTGAGGTCGCCGGCACCGATGCGGCCGATAGTCTTGGTCAGATGATCGATGGGGTTGACGATATCCCGCCCCAAACGCCAAGCCAGGAGCCCGGCCAGGGCGAGACCGGTCACCGTGATGACCAAACCGGTGATCAGCATGGCCTGTTGCTGAGCCCGGGTTTTCGCGCGCGACACCTCCAGGGCGATATAGCCCATGACCTGGCCAGGCCCTCCTTCCAGGGTGGCATCGGCGGCAATCAGGGTGGGCTGTTGCACGGCGGAGGTCACCTGCAGGAACCCGCCGGTCCGCGCCATGCCGGGCCGCCTTCCAGGTCCCCAGGCCGAGGTCAGGCGCGGCTGGCCCAAAGCCAGGAGGATCTGGCCCGAACGGTCGGCGATGACCACCGACTCCACGCTTCCATCCCGCAACATCGGTCGCGCGAGCCGGTCGAGCAGCTCCACGTCGCCGACGAACAGGCCCAACTCGCTGGCCTTGCCCAGTTGATCGGCCATGAACAGGGCACGATCTTCCAGGGCCTGCTCCATCTCGCCATAGCGGGCCTGGATGAAGTACCAGGACAAGCCGGAAGCCACCAGAATGAGCGGCAGCAGCGCCAGTGCCAGCACGCGGAAACGAATGCCCCGGTTATTCACTCTGGGCCCCCAGGCGTTTGCGTGTCTCGGCTTCGTCCGGCAGGGTCACTCCCAGGGAGCGGGCCACATAGCGATTGAAGGCGATAGAGAACTCGCCGGCATATTGGGCGGGCGGCAAGACACCGGCGTCCGGTGACCAGCGCGCCGCCAGCTGCGCACCCTGACGCCCGATCTGCGCTGGGGAAGAGTAGGCCACGGCCACGGCCCCCGCCTTGGACAGGCCCTTGGAGAACCCCACCACGGGCAGGCGGAAGCGATAGCTGGTCAACAACACGTTCTGGACATTGGCGGCATTGATGGTGATCGGATCCGGCAGCAACAGCAGCACATCCGACTCCGCCAGGATTCGACGCAGCGCCGGCCCCACCTCCTCGTCCCGGGTAACGGTCTCGGCATTCACGACCAGATTGCGCCGGGACGCTTCCGCGGCAAGCTGCTTCAACAAGCCCGCGTTTTCTTCCGAGACCACCACCCCCACCCGGGTCGAATCCGGGAAAACGGCATCAATCAGACTGAGGGGGCGGGTGACCGGCTGGTCGACATAGACGAAGGCGATCTTGCGCCGGCTCAGCTTCGCCGGCCATTGAATCTGTTCGGCGGAGACCTTGGGCACCATGAGGCCCAGGATCGCGGCCTGGCCGGCATGATGTGCCGCCACATAGCGCGTGGCTTTGAGGCCTATCGGCACCAGCAAGTTGTTTTCCCGGGTCAGGGCCTCCATCTGCCCCGGCGCGAAATCAGCCAGTTGCCAGACCTTGACCGCCGCGCGGGTTTCCACGCCGGCACGGAAGCTGTCCGATACCTCCTGATAGGCCGCCCCTTCCTCGCTCAGCACGAGGTGGATGCCTGTCTCGGCCATGGCGCCGCCTACCGGCAACACCCACGCCAGCCCCAGGAAAAAGCAGATGAAGCCCTTCCAGATCGAGGTCAAGGCCTGCCTAACCCCCGCTTAGAAATCCAACTGCAAATGGACATACCCCCTCCTCTCGAACAGGTTCGTTCCTGTCACGTTGTAATCGAACTCGTAATACGACTTGCCCAGGTTTTGCCAGGTCAGGGCCACCAGGCCGCGCAAACCATTGATCTTGAAATGCTTGGCAAGACGGGCATCCAGTCTTTGATAGGCGGGCAGCGGGCCTGAGCCGATGGGCTCGAAGGCGGAGACCCAATATTGGGACAAGGTCATATCGACCTCGCCGGGGAATCGATGCATCAAATGCAATCCGGAAATGTGAGGGGGAGAATATCGCTGTTCATCGGTCCTGCTGTCGATATTCAAAAAGGCATAGTTCGCCAGCACCTGGGTATCCGCCGTAGCTTGCCATTTGACTTGCGTTTCGATGCCCTTCTGGATGGCATAGCCGGTATTGACGAAATCGCGCGGGGCGCTGGGGTTGATGCCGCTGCAATCGCTTTTGCTGGCACCGGTGCAATCCAGGCTGATGTAGTTGGAGTAACGCTCGCGGAACAAGCGCACGTCCAGGGTCAGACCGTGTTCTGGAAATTGCCCGAGATAACCGATTTCCCGGCTCACCATCTCCTCCGGCAATGCCGTGTTGCTGGCCAGGATGTAGGGAGTGGTGGTGAACAAGGGCGTACCGCTGGCGCCAATCAGGCGGATGCGGGTATCGGCATCGGTTTCATACGCCACCGGATTGCGATAGGCCTTGGATATCCCCGCGCGGAAAGCGTGACGGGACGAGGGTTGCCAATGCAGGGTCAGACGCGGCGACCACTTCCCACCCACATGGGGGTAGTCCTCGTAGAAAGCCCCGGCATTGACCAACCAATGGGGGTGCGGACGCCACTCGGCATGGCCAAATACGCCCCAGGAATCCGTTTCCAGGGTATCCGGGCTATTCCAGTAGTACTCGGAGCGCACGATGTCCCGACGCAGATAGCCACCGGTGGAGCTGCGCAGGCCGGGCCCGAGTTGGGAGTTGATCTGGAACTCGCCATGCCAGCGCTCTCCCAACAGATCGCGCTGGTAATAACTACCGGCCGGCACCAAAGGGGGAATGACCGACACCGGCACCGTTTCTTCCAGCAGGAGGTGGTTGAAATAGCTCTTGACCTGCAATTCATGCTCGTCGCCCAGGCTGCGCCGATAGTCCAATTGCAGGTAATAGCTGTTCACATCCTGCTCGTGGGGCTGGCTTGCCAGGTCATCCAGGCTGCCCTGGCCCCGGGTGCCCTCCAGATAGCCCGCCTGGAGACTCAAAGCCTGTCCCCCGGTCAGCGCGAAGTCGCCGCGGTAGTTGAAGATGTTGGAGCGCTGATCGTCGAATTGATTGCGCAATCCGTCGTCTTCGCGCCGGCCCAGGGTGACGCGTTGACTGCTCCCCTCCGCCCCTCCAGACCAGCGGAACCAGCTCTCCTTGCGGCCGTTGTCGCCAACGCTGACATGCAGCATGCGCCCGGCGACATCCGCGGGATGGCGCGTGATGATATTGATCACGCCGGTGGTCGCGTTGGCGCCAAAACTGGCCGCATTGGGCCCCCGCACCATCTCGATGCGCTCGATGTCGTCGACGGACAGGGGCAGGCTTTCCCAATCCACACCACCGATGGTGGGCTGATACACCGAACGGCCGTCCACCAGGACCTGCATGCGGCGCGAGAACTCGTCGGCGAAGGTATGGGACACGCTGTAAGCCCAACCTTTGGTCTGTCCCACGTACACCCCGGGCACCAGGCGGAACAAGTCGGCGAGGGAGCGGTAACCGGAGGCCTCGATCAATGGCCGATCAAGCACCGTGATGGCGTTCGGCGCATCCATGATCGGCTGGGCCAGGCGGCTGGCGGTCAGCACCGTGGGCAGTTCCGCCAAAAACAACGCCTCCGACAACTCCTGGGCCGCCCCAGCCGGACCGGTCAGGACCGCCAGACCCAGGGCGGCGGCCCACTTCACCATGTCGGCGTCTCGCCCGCATCCTTGGCCAGGCCGGCCAGGTAGGCGGCATGGGCGGCCCGTTCCGCATCATTGGCGCGCACCACCTTGAGCACGCCG
>JBGSHR010000143.1:0-4682 GCA_041752155.1 Thiobacillaceae bacterium
GTGGAAAGCTCGCCCACCGCTTGATTCTTGCGCTGTACCGCGTCCAGGTAGCAATGGCCGCAGGCCAGGTTGCAGACCCGGGTGAGGTTCCATGAGATGAGGGTGGGGGGCGTCACGGGTTTATCCCAGCATTTCCGTCACGGCCTTGGAGGCCTGCTCCACCAGCGCCTCGTTAATGCTCGCCTCGCCTTGCCGACGCGCCATTTTCTCTATGCGCAGACGGGCATGCTCGCGCAGGGCTGCGGGCTGGATGCGTTCTAGGCGCGCCAGCGCGGCGGGTTCCCAGTGCATGGCCTCACCCGCCGGCGCGGCGGCGGACTTGTCGTGGGCGAAGGGACACTTGCTTGCGCTCCCGCCAGCCTCGATCTTCATGCCGGCAGGCATGAACTGCGCCATGCAGGTGTCGATCACGTCAGAGGTCACCACCGTATGGCCCTGTTCGGCGGCTTGCCGGGTGACGGCCTTGCGCGCCATACCGCGCACGAAGTCGGGCACCCGCGCCATGCGTGCTTCCGCTTCATTGGTCCAGGCCATGGTGGTTTCGGCGATGTGGTCGAGCGGCGGTTCAAAGCAGCGGGCGGACAGCATCAGGTTGCAGGGGGCCAGCCGCAGCAGGTTTTCCGTGGCGCTGCCCAGGTCCATACCGGCTTCAGAATGCACGCCGATACGGCCCAGTAGCAGCAGCCAGGGTTTCGTCTCGCGCGTGTAACGCAGTAGTTGTTCGAAAGCCTTGCCGGACAGCAGCGTGGTTTTCAGATCGACACCCTCGTCTGCGGCGATACGTTTCGCCACATCCAGATGGCCCTGGTAGATCTTGGCCAAGCCCGAGTCGATGATCTCCTCATGCAGCTTCTCCTGCTCCTGGAAACGGAACACCTTGGCCGCCTCGGCGGACAATACCTTGGCGATGCTGTTGAAGGCGACGTAGTGAAAATCCGGGTCGAATGCGGCCACCGCCTCCACCGGGTGGTTGAACAGGCGCCCCAGTTCAATGGCGGTCATCAGCGCACCGTAGGACTGGGGGCTGCCGTCCAGGGCCACGCAGATAGACCCTGTTTCCCGGACTATCGGGTCGCGCATGACCAGCAAATCGCGGTCGACGCGCCGCGCCACCCGCTCGCATACGCTGCCGATCAGCGAGGACTCCACCGCACCCAGGCCCAGCGCGCCCATAACCACCAGGTCGGCGTCGGAGGCGGCGATGTCTTCCACCAGCCGTTGCCAGTTCTTGCCTTCCAGCGAGACTTCGACATGGGGGACGCCTGCCTCTGCACAGCGGGTCTCGAATACATCCAGGTAGGAATCGGAGATGACCTGCAAGCCGCGCGTGATGAGGTCGTCGTGGATATCGCGCTGTTCCACGAGTTTTTCCTCCTCGCGGTAAGGCTCGGGCAGACCCCCTTCCATCTGGCGGAAACGCCGGTCGTGCAGCTTGGCCGCGTAGACGTGGCTGCCGGTTAGGCGGGCGCCGGTCTGACGCGCGATGCCGATGGCCACGTCCAGGCCGGCCAGGGCGTGGGCGGAGTTGTCGAGGGGGAGGTAGAGGGATTGGTACATGTCGGTCTCTCGCGGTGATTACTTTTGGGTGGCGGCGGCAGGCGCGGCGATCAGGGTGCGTAGATCGGCCAGCAAAGCTTCGTTCGGCGTGGCGACGCCGTGGTGCTCCACCCGCTCGATGCCCAGGCGGTCGATCAGGATGTACACGCTGTTGTGCACGAAATCGCCACCCGGCGCGGGGCGCACGACGATGCCGTAATCAGCCGCGGCCTGGGTGGCCTTGGCTAGCGAGCCGGTCAGCATTAGCCACTGGCCGGCTTCCAGACCGTGCTCCTTGATGTAGACCTTCAGCCGCGCCGGGGTGTCGCGCTTCGGGTCCACCGTCACCCCCACCAATACCACCTGCTTGCGTTCCTCGGGGGTGAGTTGCCGCGCCGCCGAGTCGAGGGCGTTGGTCAGGATCGGGCATACATCCGTGCAGTGGGTGTAAAAGAAGGTCATGGCGACCACCTTGCCGCGCAGATCTTTCAAGGCGACGCGCTTGCCATGCTGGTTGGTCAGGCTGATGCCGGGTGCCATCTCGTCGATTTGCAGACGTTTGTGCTCGCCCTTCAGGGCCTCGGCGCGATGCTGCGCGTGGGGATCGGCCTCGCCCTTGAGGTTATCCATGCGGTGATGGGCGTGGGCATCGTGGCCGGCGTGGGGATCGGCGGCCAGGGCCGGACCCTGGGTCATCAGCAGGGCCGCGCCGGCCAGGCCGGCATAGACGGCGGTGCGCCAGCGTAGCGGAGCGGGTGCGGTTTTTCCCGAAGCGCGTCTTCCAAGGCGCTGGCACAGCAGGGAAATTCCCAACAACGGCAACAGCGCCCAGGCATGCAGTGCCAGTGCCTGGCGCAAGGCCACCGCCAGCAGCACCGGCGAGGCGGTGCAGCCGAACCAGGCATGGGAGCCGCGCGGGGCGTCGGCCTTGAGCCGCCCGTAGCAGGCGGCCAGGAAGGCGGTTAAGAGGATAGCGGCGGCGGTTTCGATCATGGTGATCTCCTTGGGTTTCGTGTCCGGGTAGGTCGGGTTAGGCGCGCGCGCCGTAACCCGACAACAGCGACATGTCGGGTTACGCTGCGCTAACCCGACCTACATCTTTCTTCCGCCGCAGCCGGCGCAGCAGCCAGACCTCGCCACCCAACGCGACGAGACCGATTCCAAGCGGCCACAGGTACACGGTGAAGGGCGTGGGCGGCTCCAGCAGCAGGGAATACCAACTCGACATGGCCATCCTGAGACCGTCATCGTCCTGCTCGCCGTCCCAAGCCTGAAAGGCGATGGGCACGAAGGCGCCGGGCGCGAAGGCAAGCTCGCCGGGTTTGCCGGCCAGCGGGCGGCGGAACACGACGCGGTACTGGCCATCCTTATAGTCCCCTGTTGCCGTCAGCCCTTCGGCCTCACGTGGCGCGGCTTGGTCGTGGCCGGCGTAGACCTGCCGTGCCAGGCCGCCGGCCTCGTTCCAGCGCCAGTGGTCCACCGGGTGGACGCGATCACCGAGCAGGAAAAAGGGCTTTTCCGTGCCGGTATCTTTTTCCAGCGGCAGTTGCAGCGCCACCTGATCCATGGGTTTTCCGTCCGCGCCCTGGTTGTGGGTACCGTCGTCCCAGGTAACCAGGATGGCGACTTCCTTGCCGTTGTAGAGGGCACGGGCGCTGACCAGATCGTGGCCCGGCTTGAACTGGCGCGGCTCCAGAACGACCTGGCCGGCCAGCCGGGCGTCGAGCAGGGGGACCGCGTTCCAGGCCGGATCGTCGGCGCTGCGCGGCAGCTCGCCGGCATGGAATTGGGCCTTCACCACCTGGCCGCCGCTCGTCTCCCTTGTCAGGCTCTTCACGTAGGCGGCCAGCGCCCAGCGGTCCGCTTCATTGATGGTGTCGGCGAAGGACGGCATGGGTGTGCCGTTGAAGCCGGTGGTGAAGGTACGGTAGATGTCCTCCAGGCCGGCGCCGCCGCGATAGATCCACGGCTTGGTGAAGTTCACCGGACGGATCGGGTGGCCCCAGTCGTCCTTCAGGCCGGTGGCCGATTGCCCGTCGCCGCGCCCGAACTGGCCGTGGCACTTGCCGCACTTCTTGTCCTGGTAAACCTGCTTGCCGTGGGCGATCAGGGCGGCGTCCACCTTGGGCGCGCCGGAGACCACCAACTGTTCCTTGGGCGCCTCCTCCATGAATAGGCCGAGTTCGTCGAAGGTCTTGACGTAGTGGACCAGTTGCCAGCGCTCTTCCTCGCTGAGGAACTTCTCCCAGGGCGGCATGGAAGTGCCGGGCAGGCTTTTGCTGATGACCTTGAACAGGTCGTGGTCGGTGGGCAACTGCCCGGAAGGTGTGGTGCGCACCTTGTATAGAGCCAGGGTGAAGTCGCGCGGGCGCGGATAGACGAACTCCGCCGCCGGGCCGTCACCCTTGCCTTCGTCGCCGTGGCACTGGGTGCACCAGCGTTGGTAGAGCTTTTTGCCAACCTCCAGATTGGCGGCAACCGGGGTGGGTTTGACCGGTTCCAGCTTGAACGCCTCGGCGTGGGCGAGGTGGGCAGTAAACCCGCCGGCGAGGGCCAGCATCATAAGCAGGGACTTGGCCGCCGTCTTTTGGCGGCTTATAAGCAGGGGCTTCATCAGAAACAGCGGACTCGCGCGCATCACTTGTGCCCTCCTTCGGCGGCTTCTTCCCAGGTGCGTGGTGTCGAGCCGGAGCCTTCGTAGATATAGAGGATCACTTGCCAAATCTCCTCTTCGGTCAAAAAGTTCTGCCAGGCCGGCATGGCGGAGTTCCACGGTGTGGCGCCCTTGGGCAGGCCGGGGCCGCCGGTAGCGACGCGCCAGAACACATAGGATTCCTGCAACATCGAAATGGTGCCGACGTCGCGGAAGTTGGCCGGGATGGGGCGCAACGCCGGGGCGAAATGGCCGTCGCCGGCCAGCGCGTCGCCGTGGCAGTAGAAGCAGTTCTTGTAGTAAAGCGTCTTGCCCGCCTCGACGTGTCCCGCCAGTGTGGCCGGGTCGCTCTCGCGCAACGGGTTTTTCAGCTTGGTCTGGTCGATGCGCTGGCCCTTGAACACGAACTGGCTGGGCGGCTCCGGGTGGACGACGCGCGGCTCGTAAGGGGCATCCCAGGACGGCGCGGTGCGCAGCCAGGCGCCCCAGCCCG
>JBGSHR010000144.1:0-3678 GCA_041752155.1 Thiobacillaceae bacterium
GCCAGCAACCACCAGCCCTGGCCCGGCGGCGCGCGCCAGCGGCCCCGGGCCAGGAACAGCAGGGGAATGGTGCCGACCAGGTAGGTGAGCAGGGAGGAAACGCTGCCGGACAGGCCCGCGCTCTCCAGCAAACGGTAGGGATACCAGACCAGGCCCCAGGTGGTGGCGGCGACAATGAGGCTGAAGGGGGCAAGCCAGGCCTTGCTCGGCATATAATTTATGTCTTTCGTTCTAACTGCGTAACGCGTCGTGAATCCGCGCCTCAACCAGCTGCAACCCTATCCGTTCCAGAAACTGCGTGAGCTGTTCGCCGGCGTGACGCCGAACCCGGCCCTCTCCGCCATCAATCTTTCCATCGGCGAGCCCAAGCACGCAACGCCTGAGTTCATCAAGGATGCCCTCACCCAGCATCTGCAAGGCCTGTCCCACTACCCCGTCACCCAGGGCAGCGACGCCTTGCGCGAGGCCATCGCCGATTGGTGCCAAAGGCGCTATGGGGTGGAGCTGGACCCCGCCGCCCAGGTGTTGCCGGTCAACGGCAGCCGCGAGGCCCTGTTCGCCTTCGCCCAGGCCGTGGTGGACCCCAGCAAGCACGTGAAACGGGTGGTGTCCCCCAACCCCTTCTACCAGATCTACGAAGGCGCCGCCTTGTTGGCAGGGGCCCAGCCCTATTTTCTCAATACCCTGCCCGGCAACGGCTTCCGCATGGATTTCGCCTCGGTGCCCGAGGACCTGTGGGCGGACACCCATCTCATCTACGTCTGTTCGCCGGGCAATCCCACCGGCCGGGTGATGGGCCTGGACGACTGGCGCGAGGTCTTCGCCCTTTCCGACCGGCACGGTTTCGTCATCGCCGCCGACGAGTGTTACTCGGAAATCTATTTCAATGAGGGCAATCCTCCCCTGGGCGCGCTCTCCGCCGCCCGGCAACTGGGACGGGATTTCAGCCGCCTGGTGGTGTTCAACAGCCTGTCCAAGCGCTCCAACGTGCCCGGCCTGCGCTCCGGCTTTGTCGCCGGCGATGCCGAGCTCATCAAACAGTTTCTTCTCTACCGCACCTACCACGGCAGCGCCATGAACCCGGCGGTGCAGGCCGCCTCCGCCGCCGCCTGGCGGGACGAGGGCCACGTGCACGAGAACCGGCGCCTGTACCGGGAAAAGTTCGCGGCGGTCATGCCCCTGCTCAAGGCTGCCCTGGTGTTCGAGGCGCCGGATGCCGCCTTCTACCTGTGGGCGAAGACCCCCGGCGACGACAGCGAATTCGCCCGGGAGCTGTACCGGCAACAGCATGTCACGGTCCTGCCCGGCAGCTTCCTCGCCCGCGCCGCCAAGGGCATCAATCCCGGCCAGGGCTATGTGCGCATCGCCCTGGTGGACGGACTGGAACAGTGCGTGGAGGCGGCCCACCGCATCGTCAATTTCGTGGGGACATCGGCATGAGATTCACAGCGTTGCTCCTGGGATTCCTGACGCTCCCGACCTGGGCCGGACAAGCCGAATCCGAGGCCGCGGTCGCCCGCCTCCTGTTCGAGGCCGACATCGAGAACGTTTCCTTCAAGGTGCGCGCCGACGGTTTCATCGACATCCTGTTCGGTGCGGCGGTGAGCGACGCGGATTACATCCGTATCATCGAAAAACTCCGCGCGGACCCCGATATCAAGGGAGTTTTGCCGGGAAAATCAACATCCAATTACTGCTCTATCAAATAGTTGAATCGTTTATTTAAAGGAAACACACATGTACGAACTCCAGCCCATCATCGAAGAAGCCTTCGAGCGCCGCGCCGACATCACCCCGCGCAACGTGGAACCCAAGGTCAAGGACGCGGTCATGGCCGTGCTCGACCTGCTGGACATGGGCCAGTTGCGCGTCGCGGAACGTAGCGAGGGCCAGACCTGGATCACCCACCAGTGGATCAAGAAGGCGGTGCTGCTGTCCTTCCGCATGGAAGACAACGCCTTCATCAAGGGCGGCTTCACCAACTACTACGACAAGGTGCCGAGCAAGTTCGCCGACTTCAACTCCCGCGACTTCCGCGAGGGCGGCTTCCGGGTGGTGCCCCCCGCCGCCGCGCGCAAGGGTTCCTACATCGCCAAGAACGTGGTGCTGATGCCGTCCTACGTGAACATCGGCGCCTATGTGGATGAAGGCACCATGGTGGACACCTGGGCCACAGTCGGTTCCTGCGCCCAGATCGGCAAGAACGTGCATCTGTCCGGCGGTGTCGGCATCGGCGGCGTGCTGGAGCCGGTCCAGGCCGGCCCCACCATCATCGGCGACAACTGCTTCATCGGCGCCCGCTCCGAGGTGGTGGAAGGCGTCGTCGTCGAGGACAACAGCGTCATCTCCATGGGCGTGTACATCGGCCAATCCACCAAGATCTACGACCGGGAAACTGGCACGGTGACGTACGGCCGCGTGCCCGCCGGCTCGGTGGTGGTGTCCGGCAACCTGCCCTCCAAGGACGGCAGCTACAGCCTGTACTGCGCGGTGATCGTCAAGAAAGTGGACGAGAAGACCCTCTCCAAGGTGGGCATCAACGAGTTGTTGCGCGGGATCTGAGCCCATGCCCGAACGGCGCCTGAAGGATGCCGAACGGCTGGTCGAGGCCATCGGCATACCTCCTCGCCCGGAGGTGGTCATGGCGCTCATGGCCGAGAAGGACAAGGACAAGCCGGATCTCAAGCTGGTTGCCGAGGCCATCTCCCGGGACGTGGGCATCTCGGCGGCCTTGTTCAAGGCGGTCAATTCCCCTTTCTTCGGTGTCCAATCCATTCCCCAGGCCGTGAACCTGTTGGGGCTGTCCCGGATCGCCACCCTGGTCACCAGCCTGGCTCTGAAGACCTCCCTGAAAGATCCGGGCATCGAACGCTTCTGGGACCAGTCGGCCCACATCGCCATGCTTTGCGCCTGGCTGGCCGGCAAGCTGGGGCACGATCAGGACAGCGCCCACTTGTTCGGACTGTTCCGGGATGCGGGCATTCCACTCCTCATGCGCCGCTATCCCGATTACAAGCAGACCCTGGCCCTGATCAACGAGGGGGGCGGGGAAAATGGTTTCACCGCCGTCGAGGACGCGCACTATGGCGTCAACCACGCCATCGTCGGCGGCATCGTGGCGCGCAACTGGAATCTGCCCGAACGCCTGCGCGAGGCCATCCAGCGCCATCACGACCCGGATCTCTTCCGCTCCGAGGCGGATGCCAGCGTCAAGAATCTGGTGGCGATTGGGCATATGGCCGGCCAGATCGAAAGCCTGCACACCCGCAATCAGGACGATGGCGAATGGCTGCGCTATGGGGAATCCATCATGGCCTGGCTCATGCTCGGAGAAGATGAAGTTGAAGATTTCACCCAGGAGGCGGGTTCCCTGCTGCTGGATTCCTGGCGCTAAGGCCCTGGTTTCCGCTCCGCTTTCCTTTCCAAAAATAGCGAATTCATCCGCGATGGCGATGGCCTCCCAGGCCAGTGCCGCGGGGCCTGATCACGTCCAGCAATGCTCCGTGCGCCCATGAACCGCTGGCAGTTCTGGATCGACCGGGGCGGCACCTTCACCGACATCGTCGCCCGCGCCCCCGATGGACGCCTGATCCAGCACAAGCTGTTGTCGGATGACCCGGAGCATTACCGGGACGCCGCCATCGCCGGCATGGGCGCCGTACTGGGCCTGGCCGCCGG
>JBGSHR010000145.1:0-2033 GCA_041752155.1 Thiobacillaceae bacterium
GCCGGGGCTGCAGGCGCTGTACGGTTTCAAGCACTGGCCCAGCCTGGTGTTCCTGCGCGGCGGCGCCTACGTGGGGACGATCTCCGGCATCCAGGACTGGTCGGTGTATCTCGAGCGCATCCGGGTCTTGCTCGCCACGCCCGCCAGCCGGCCGCCGTCCATCGGCATCGCCGTGGCCAACCACGCCGCCTCCGCCTGCCACTAAAGGACACCGCCATGCATGCCTTCCCCATCCCCGTCGTCGCCCTGGGCCCCGGCTCCCACCAGGAGGAAGAGGCCCTGGATTACCTGCCCATGCCCCACGACATGCGGGTTTTCCACGCCCCCGTCCTGCCGGAGCCGGAGGAAATCAGCCGTTCCCACCAGGCTCGGGTGGTGTTGCGCCAGGTGCTGGAGGCCCTGGAAGACGGCCAAACGGGCAAGGCTGGCGTGACCATTTCCCTCGCTGGCCTGGCGCCCGCCGATCTGCAACTGATCGACCAGGTGCTGGGGGAGGGGGAGGTGAGCGCCCAGGTGGAACAGGCCGCCATGAATCTGCGCATCCAGGAGAGCGTGTTCGCCGGTGTCTGGCGCGTGCGCGGTGTGGACGCCGATGGACAGAGCCTGAGCAACGCCATCGAGGTGGGGGATATTCCCCATGCGGTGCGCCAAGCCGGCCAGGTTTCCCAAGTTTCCCAAATTTCCCAGGTTTCCCAAATTTCCCGGGCCCGACTGGGCGAGCTGCCCGCCGCCGGACCCGGTGTGGTCAACGCCCCGGCCCTGCTGAGCGAGATCGCCGAGCACATGGGCGCGGCGACGCCGTCCCACGTCATCAATCTGTCCCTGATCCCCTTCTCTCCGGAAGACGGTGTCTATCTCGACCAGGCCCTGGGCCGGGGCCGGGCAGCCATCCTGTCCCGGGGCTACGGCAACTGCCGCATCACCGCCACCGGCGCGGCGCGGGTGTGGTGGGTGCAGTACTTCAACTCCCAGGACGTGCTCATTCTCAATACCATCGAGATCGTCGATGTGCCGGAAGTGGCCCGCGCCGCCGGCGAGGACCTGGAAGACAGCGCCGAACGCCTGGCGGAAGTGCTGGAGTGGATCGCCTGACAAGCCCTATCCCCCTTTCACAAAAGGGAAGACAAACCCGGCCAATGCGCGCCAATATGCTCCCGTGCATTCCGAGTCGCTCAAGTCCATGAACACCTTCGAAGGTTCCTTCCTCGGCGACGCCAGTCGCCTGCCCCCGGACGCCCGGCTGGAATGCAAGATCTGCTGGCATGTCTACGATCCGGCCGAGGGCGACCCGATCTGGCAGGTGGCGCCCGGCACCCCCTTCGCCGAGCTGCCGGCCCACTGGCGCTGTCCCAATTGCGACGGCGCCAAGGAACAGTTCATGGTGCTGGATGACTGATAGCGACCTCGGCGACACCCCCGTGTCGGGGCTGGAAGCAGCCTTCCGCCACATCGCCGCGACGCGCATGGCCGGGGTGTCCCTGCTCAACCCCGCCCTCGCCGTCGAAGCAGTGGGGTTCCGCGCCTTGCCGGCGGGCCATCTGGGCGTGCTCATCACCCCCTGGTTCATGAACCTGATCTGCCTGCCGGAGGCGGCGCCCGACTGGGCCGCCCTGCCCAGCGGCAGCAAGCAGAGTCTGGAGCTGCCCGGCGGCGCCTACGAGTTCCTCACCGCCCGGGAAGACGCCATCGGCCCCTACCTTTCCAGCTCCCTGTTCTCACCCATGTTCCAGTTCCCGGACCAGGGCGAGGCCCGGGCGGTGGCCCTGGCGGTGTTGGAGGAGATATTCAGTCCGCCCCCGCCCGAACCGCCGCCACAGCCCCGGGGCCTCAACGAAAAACTCGCGGCTTCCGTGAGCCGGCGCGGCTTCCTCACCGCCCTGCTGCCCGGAGACCCCCGGCCATGAGCGGCAATCTGGAAGGCCGCATCGACATCACCTTGAACCGGCGCGGCGATGTGGTGACCGGCGTGAATATCCGCTCCTCCCGGCCCCAGGTTGCCCAGCGCCTCATGGCCGGGCGCAGCCCGGAAGAGG
>JBGSHR010000146.1:0-4040 GCA_041752155.1 Thiobacillaceae bacterium
GCGCAGGCATCCGGGTCAAGATGATTACCGGCGATCATGTCCTCACGGCCACCCGCATCGCCCACGACCTGGGCCTGCAGGATGCTGGCCAGGCACTCACCGGGCGCGAGCTGGCGCACCTGGACGAGACCGCTTTCGCCCAGGCTGCCCTGGCATGCAACGTCTTCGCCCGGGTCGAGCCGGAACAGAAACTGCGCCTGGTCCAGGCCCTCCAGGGCGCCGGCCACGTAGTGGCCATGACCGGCGACGGGGTCAACGACGCCCCCGCCCTCAAGGCCGCCGACATCGGTGTGGCCATGGGCAAGAGCGGCACCGAGACGGCGCGAGAGGCCGCCGACATGGTGCTCACCGACGACAACTTCGCCACCCTGGTGGCCGCCGTGGAGGAGGGGAGGGGGGTGTTCGACAATCTCACCAAGTTCGTGGTGTGGACCCTGCCCACCAACTTCGGCGAGGGCCTGGTGCTCACCGTCGCCATCCTGCTCGGTACCGCTCTGCCCATCACCCCCTTGCAGATCCTGTGGATCAACATGACGACAGCGGTGTTGTTGGGTCTGACCTTGGCGTTCGAGCCCATCGAGGCCGGGGTCATGGCGCGCCCGCCGCGCCGGCCCGATGCGGCCCTGCTGGACAGACGTCTAATAGGCCGGGTGCTGTGGGTGGGCAGCCTGATGGTGCTGGCCGCCTTCGGCCTGTTCGAATGGAAGCTGGCCCAGGGCGCTGATTTGGCCGAGGCGCGCACCATGGCGGTCAACGTGTTCGTGGCGTCGGAGGCCTTCTACCTGTTCGCCTGCCGCTCCATGACCCGGCCGACCTGGCATCTCGCCCCTTTCGGCAATCTCTGGGTATGGCTGGGGGTGGCCGCCATGGTGGTGTTGCAGTGGGGATTTACTTATCTGCCCGCCATGCAGGCGGTGTTTCGCAGCGCGCCCTTATCGCTCGCCGATTGGGGCCTGACCCTGGTCTGCGGTCTGCTCATCACCCTGTCGGTGAGCGTGGAAAAGTGGTGGTTCCTGCGCTATCGGGTGGAAAAAGACGAGGCGGCGCCTACATCACCAGGGTGACCGGCACCTCCACCAGATGCAGCACCTTGGTGGAAATGGAGCCGAGCAAGAGGCCTTTCAGGGCGCTGTTGCCGTGGGTGCCCATGACGATCTGGCCGCAGCCTTGGGTCTTGGCGAAATCGGCAATGGTGGCGGCCACATCGCCCACCTGATGGTGCAGGGTGTAGCTGATGCCAGCTTGGTCCAGGATGGCGCGGGCCTGCTGGGTGGCTTCTTCCGCCAGGGAGGTCTGGATGGCGGCGATTTCCTCTTCCCGCAGGAAGCGCTTCACCTCCCAGGCGTCCACCTGGGGCTGAACGTTGAGCAGGTGGATGTCGAGGGGACAGGCCATGCCGGATAGGAAAACGATATGGCGGACGGCGCGTTCCGCACCGGCGGATCCATCGACAGGAACCAGAAGCTTGAGCATGTGGCGGTCCTTATAAAGACTAAAACATCCGATTATCTCGGACTATGACACTTGCCATGATGCAGCGCAAAATGGCGTCCTGTCGATATTCTGGTCCTCCCGGTCATGATCCGCACCCGCAATTTCCGCATCCGTCCATTCCCGTTTTTCGCCCTGCTGTGTGCCTTCCCCAGTTTCGCCTGGGCAGGTGACGGTCCTGCCGTGCTGGGCATTCCGCTGGCCTTCATCCTGTTCGCCGCCACCCTGCTGGGCGTGGCCCTGTTCCACCACTACACCCTTTACGTGGCGCTCACCGGTTTGGCCGCCATCGTTCTGTTCAAACTGGTGTTCACCGGCTTCCACGGCGTCGAGGGCTTGCCGGGGCTGGCCATCCATCTGCGGCACGAGTGGGTGACGCTCGCCAATCTGCTCGGTCTGCTGCTGGGCTTTTCCATCCTGGCGCGCCATTTCGAGGACAGCCGCATCCCGGAAATCCTGCCGCGCTACCTGCCGGACGACTGGAAAGGCGGCTTCGTGCTGCTGGTCATGGTGTTCGTGATCTCCTCCTTCCTGGACAACATCGCCGCCGCCCTGATCGGTGGCACCGTGGCGGCGGCGGTGTTCCGGCGCCGGGTACACATCGGTTATCTCGCCGCCATCGTCGCCGCCTCCAACGCCGGCGGTTCCGGCTCGGTGGTGGGAGACACCACCACCACCATGATGTGGATCGACGGCGTCGCGCCCTTGGACGTGGTCCATGCTTATGTGGCGGCTTTCGTCGCCTTGTTGAGCTTCGGTGTCATCGCCGCCAAGCAGCAGCATCGTTTCGCACCCATCCAAAAGGATACGGATGTGAACGTCCGGGTAGATTGGGCTTATCTGCTCATCGTCGTCATGATCCTGGTGGGGGCCATGGGCACCAACATTGTCGTCAATACCCATTACCCGGAACTGTCCGACACCTTTCCTTTTCTGGGGGTGGCGGTATGGGTGGTGCTGTTGGCGCTCATCCCCCTGCGCCGGCCGGAATGGGGCCTGCTGCCCGGGGCCTTGAAGGGCAGCGTGTTTCTGCTCTCCCTGGTGCTGTGCGCTTCCATGATGCCGGTGGAGACGCTTCCCCCCGCCTCGTGGCAGAGCGCCTTCGGCCTGGGTTTCGTCTCCGCCGTGTTCGACAACATCCCCTTGACCGCCCTGGCCCTGAAGCAGGGCGGCTTCGACTGGGGCGTGCTGGCCTATGCCGTGGGCTTCGGCGGTTCCATGGTCTGGTTCGGCTCCTCGGCCGGGGTGGCGCTTTCCAATCTGTTCCCGGAGGCCCGCTCGGTGGTGGCCTGGCTCAAGGGCGGCTGGCATGTGGTCATGGCCTACGTGCTCGGCTTCCTGGTCATGATGGCCGTGATGGGCTGGCATCCCCATGCCCCCCACAAGGTGGTGAAGACCGCTCCGGCAGGGCTGATCCAGCCGGCGCATTGATGCCAATACGCTTGCCCCCGCGCCGGGGAGCGAGCGACATGGCGTGGGCCGGCCGCGCGCAAAGTCTTGCGCTACGAGGGCCGGCAACGGTGTTACGCTTGAACGAATAATGCTCAAGACAAATCCATAATCCATGCGTCGTTTTCTTGGCAGGCTCGCCTTGCGTCATCCCTGGATGATCGTTCTGGCGGGTGCTGTGTTGCTGGCCCTCGCCTCGGTTTACAGCCTGGATGTCATGCAGCGGCTGACCCTGGCGCCGGGCTGGGAGGTGCCGGGCAGCGGCTCGGCGGAATCCATGATCCAGTTGCGCGAGCGTCTGGGCCGGGACGAGACGCCGGTGATCCTGCTGTTCCGCGCCAAGAGCGAGCGATTGGGGGGCATCGACAGCCCGGCCTATCGCGATGCGGTGGAGGCGGTGATCGCCCGCATCTCGCGCAATCCGGATGTGAAGAGCGTACTGAGCTATACCAGCACCGGCGATGCCCGCCTGCGTTCCCTGAATGGTCAGCTTACCTACGCCGTGGCGCGGGTGGCGCGCGGGCGCGACGAGGGGGTGGCGGCGTTCCAGCACATGCGCGGCCAGCTCCAGAGCGAGCTGCTGGATGTGCAATTGGGGGGCGAGCTGGCCACCTACGTGGACATGCGGGAACAGCTGGAGAAGGACATCTGGCGCGCCGAAGTGGTCAGCTTCATCGCTCTGGGGCTGTTGCTGATCTGGGTGTTCGGCTCAGTGGTGGCGGCCACCTTGCCCCTCATCGTCGGCATTGTCACCATCGTCCTGTCGGTGGCCCTGCTCAAGGTGTTCTCCCTGTTCATGGACATCTCCCTCTATGCCGCCAACGTGGTGTCCATGTTGGGTCTGGGTCTGGCTATCGACTACGGTCTGTTCATCGTTTCCCGCTTTCGCGAGGAGATGGGCAACAGCGGCGGCGTGGTGGCGGCCAGCCTGAGCAAGACCCTGGCCACCGCCGGCCGTACCGTGGCCTTCAGCGGCGTGACCGTGGCGGCCAGCCTGTTCTGCCTGCTCATGCTGCCGCAACGCTTTTTCCAGAATATGGGCCTGGCCGGCGCCATCTCGGTGGCCGCCGCCATGCTCACCTCGGTGATCCTGCTGCCGG
>JBGSHR010000147.1:0-6040 GCA_041752155.1 Thiobacillaceae bacterium
AACCTGCTGGACCAGCTCGCCACCGCCGCCCATGCCGCCGGCCGGAACGAGGTGGACGCGGCCTTTGCCAACGATGCCCTGGCCCCCTCCAAACGTCGTTTCGACAAGGGCGGCGACGCCTTCTACGACCAGATATCCGCCCTGCACAAGTCGGTGCGCGGCTCCAGCCCGGACGCCGCCCTGTACTGGCTGACGCGCATGCTGGACGGCGGCGCCGACCCCCTCTACCTGGGGCGGCGCATCATCCGCATGGCGGTGGAGGACATCGGCCTGGCCGATCCCCGCGCCTTGAGCACGGTGCTGGACGCGGTCAAGACCTATGAACGCCTGGGCAGCCCCGAGGGCGAGCTGGCCCTGGCCCAGGCGGTGGTCTACCTGGCCTGCGCCCCCAAGAGCAACGCCCTCTACAGCGCCTTCAAGGCGGCCCAGGCCTTTGTCAGTCAGGACGGTTCACGGCCGGTGCCGGTACATCTGCGCAACGCCCCCACCCGCTTGATGAAGGAATTGGGCTACGGCCATGCCTACCGCTACGCCCACGACGAGCCGGAGGCCTATGCGGCGGGAGAACATTATTTTCCCGATGAATTGGAGCCGGCCCCCAGTTTCTATGAGCCCACACCACGGGGCCTGGAGGGCAAAATCGGCGAACGCCTGGCCTATCTCAAATCCCTGGATCAGGCCGCGCGCAATAGACGTAAATAAACACAAGGGGCAAGAAGGCCGCGTGCAGGCCTATCGCTTTCGTCGCCAAGCGGTGTTTCCGTTACGGATTGTTCCTTGAATATCAATTTGCTGGGCGGTGCTCTGGATCCAAAGCAATAAGTTTATTGCCTGTGCCCACGACATCATGGCCAAGCAAACAAATGCCTTCTCGTGATGAGTTCATGAATAACGCCAGGGTCAAATTGGCACTTCTCCAGCAAGGCCGACGTAGCCATGGCCCCCACCCGCTCTTCCCCGGAATTCACCTTGTCCCTGACTCCCGGCAAGTGCTAGAATGCGCGCCGCTTCGCGCTGTGCGGAGCAAATCCACACATCCGCCCTGTTAAGGTGTCCCCGCGGGGATTCAAGGCGGATGGAGGCCCAACCTTAACCATCAGGAGTAGTTATGTCTGTGACCATGCGTCAGATGCTGGAAGCCGGGGTTCACTTCGGCCATCAAACCCGTTACTGGAACCCGAAGATGGCCCCGTACATCTTCGGTCATCGCAACAAGATCCACATCATCAACCTGGAAAAGACCCTGCCGCTGTTCGAGGACGCGGCCAAGTTCGCGGCCCGTCTGGCCTCCAACAAGGGTTCCATCCTGTTCGTGGGCACCAAGCGCCAAGCCCGTGAAATCATGGCCGAGGAAGCCGCCCGCTGCGGCATGCCCTGGATCTCCCATCGCTGGCTGGGCGGCATGCTCACCAACTTCAAGACCGTGAAGCAGTCGGTCAAGCGCATGAAGGACATGGAAGCCCAGCTCGCCGAAGCCGGCGCCCTGAGCAAGAAAGAGACCCTGCGCGTGCAGCGCGAATACGACAAGCTGGTGCAGAGTCTGGGCGGCATCAAGGACATGGAGCGTCTGCCCGACGCCCTGTTCGTGGTGGACACCGGCTACCAGAAGATCGCCATCACCGAGGCCGCTAAACGGGGCATCCCGGTCATCGGCGTGGTGGATTCCAACAACACCCCCATCGGCATCGAATACGTCATCCCCGGCAACGACGACTCCAACCGCGCCATTCGCCTGTACGCCCGCGGCCTGGCCGATGCCATCCTGGAAGGCAAGTCCCAGGTCATCGAAGAAATGGTGGCCGCCAGCGAGGATGAATACGTGGAAGTGGAAGAGGCTGGCGAAGCCCCCGCTGCCTGATTGCTCAACCCGGGTCGCCGACCCGGTTTTTAAGATTCATGACGCCCCGCTCTACGGGGCGTTTTTCCGATACGGAACTGTTTAGGAGACGGACATGGCGGAAATCACCGCATCCATGGTTAAAGAACTGCGCGAACGCACCGACGCGCCCATGATGGACTGCAAGAAGGCCCTGACCGAGGCCGAGGGCGATATGCAAAAGGCCGAGGAAATCCTGCGCGTGCGCTTCGGCAACAAGGCCGCCAAGAGCGCCGGCCGCGTCGCCGCCGAGGGCGTGGTGGCCATCAACATCAGCGCCGACGGCAAGACCGCCGCCATGGTGGAAGTGAACTGCGAGACCGACTTCGTCGCCAAGAACGACGACTTCCTGGCCCTGACCAATGCCCTGGCCGAGATGGTGCTGAACCAGAAGCCCGCCGACGTGGCCGCCCTTTCCGCCCTGCCTTATGCCGGCAAGACGGTGGAAGAGACGCGCACCGAACTGGTGGGCAAGATCGGCGAGAACATGTCCATCCGCCGCTTCGTGCGCCTGGAAGGCCAAGGCAAGTTCGCCAGCTACATCCATGGCAGCAAGATCGGCGTGCTGGTGGACGTGTCCGGCGACGAAGCCATCGCCAAGGACATCGCCATGCACATTGCCGCCTCCAAGCCCAAGTCCCTGGACGCTTCCGGCGTGTCCCAGGAGCTGATCGACACCGAGCGCCGCGTGGCCATCGAGAAGGCCAAGGAAGCCGGCAAGCCGGAAGCCATGCTGGACAAGATCGCCGAGGGTACGGTGCAGAAGTTTCTCAAGGAGGTCACCCTCTTGTCCCAGCCCTTCGTCAAGGACGACAAGCAGACCGTGGAACAGGTGCTGAAGGCCAAGGGCTCCCAGTGCCACGGCTTCACCATGTACGTCGTCGGCGAAGGCATCGAGAAGAAAGTGACCGACTTCGCTGCTGAAGTCGCCGCGGCCGCAAAGATCTAAACAAGTTGGCAGTCGGCGGTGGTCCGCCGGCAGCAACTTCAATCCGGCGGATCAACCGCCAACTTCAGACTGCAAACTGATGACCATCAAACGCATCCTGTTGAAGCTCTCCGGCGAGGCCCTGATGGGTCCCGACGCCTTCGGCTATCACGCCGAGACCATGACCGGCATGGTCGGCCAGATCAAGGAAGTGGTGGAGATGGGCACGCAAGTGGCCATCGTCGTCGGCGGCGGCAACCTGTTCCGGGGCGCCACCGGCGCCCTGTCCGGCATGGACCGGGCCACCGCCGACAGCATGGGCATGCTGGCCACGGTGATGAACGCCCTGGCCCTGAAGGACGCCCTCCAGCAGGCGGGCGTCAAGGCCAAGGTGCAGACCGCCGTGACCATCTCCCACGTGGGCGAGGCCTTCGAACGGGACAGCGCGGTGGACCATTTGCAGGCGGGCTACGTGGTGATCTTCGGCGGCGGCACCGGCAACCCGTTCTTCACCACCGACACCGCCGCTGCCCTGCGCGGCGCGGAGATCGGCGCCGACCTGATGCTCAAGGCCACCAAGGTGGATGGGGTCTATACTGCCGACCCCAAGAAGGACCCCGCCGCCACCCGCTATGACCGGCTCAGTTTCGACCAGGCCATCGCCCAGAACCTGGGCGTGCTCGACACCGCCGCCTTTGCCCTGTGCCGCGACCAGAACCTGCCCCTGGCCGTGTTCAATATCTTCAAGGAAGGCGCCCTCAAGCGCGTGGTCATGGGCGAGCCGGAAGGCACCCGCGTCCATCCCTGAGCCGCCCCCACCCGCATCCCCAGGAGACAAGCATGATCGCCGACATCAAGAAATCCGCCGAAGACAAGATGAAGAAATCCATCGAGTCCCTCAGGGTGGATTTTGGCAAAGTCCGCACCGGCCGCGCCAACGCGGGCATCCTGGACCACGTCAAGGTGGACTACTACGGCAACCCCGTGCCCATCGGCCAGGTGGCCAACATCAGCGTCATCGATGCCCACACCCTGGGTGTGCAGCCTTGGGAAAAGCCCATGGTGGCCAAGGTGGAAAAGGCGATCCGCGATGCCGACCTGGGCCTCAACCCCGCCTCCATGGGCGAGATCATCCGCGTGCCCATGCCGCCTCTCACCGAGGAGCGTCGCAAGGAACTGGTGAAACTGGTGCGTGGCGAAGCGGAAAACGGCAAGGTGGCGATCCGCAACATCCGCCGCGATGCCATCGCCCATTTCAAGGATCTGCTCAAGAGCAAGGACATCAGCGAGGACGACGAACGCCGCGCCTCGGATGACATCCAGAAGCTCACCGACAAGTACATCGCCGAACTGGAAAAACACTTGGCGGAGAAGGAAAAAGACCTGATGGCGGTCTGAGGTCAGGCGGCCCCGCGACCATCATGTTCAAGCGTTTCTTCAGCTCCACGGCGGACATCCCCACAGCCGTCGATGTCCCACGCCATATCGCCATCATCATGGACGGCAACGGACGCTGGGCCAAGAAGCGCCTGATGCCCCGGGTCGCCGGCCACGTCCAGGGCGTGGAACGGGTGCGCGACATCGTCGAGGCCTGCATCGAGCGTGGTGTGGAATTCCTCACCCTGTTCGCCTTCAGTTCCGAAAACTGGCGCCGTCCGGAGGAAGAGGTGCAGCGCCTCATGGAGCTGTTTGTCATGGCCCTGGAGCGGGAAGTGGTGAAGATGCACCGCAACGGCATCCGCCTCAGAGTGGTGGGCGACCTGAGCCGTTTCGACGCGCGTCTGCGCGATCTCATCCGCCAGGGCGAGGAACTGACCGCGCCCAACGAGCGCCTCACCCTGACGGTCTGCGCCAACTACGGCGGCCGCTGGGATGTGCTCAACGCGGCGAACCAGTGGATCAAGGAACATCCCGGCGAAGCCCTCGGCGAGGAAGACCTGGCCGCCTACCTGACCATGCCCTACGCCCCCGAGCCCGACCTGTTCATCCGCACCGGCGGCGAGCAGCGCATCAGCAACTTCCTGCTCTGGCAACTGGCCTATTCCGAGCTGTATTTCACCGACACCCTCTGGCCGGATTTCAATGCCCAGGCATTGGATCTGGCCATCGCCTCCTATCAGAACCGTGAGCGCCGCTTTGGACGCACCAGCGAACAACTCCTCCAACGTTAGGACTCGGGTGCTGACGGCGATTCCGCTCATCGCCGGTTTTTTGCTCGCCCTCTATCTCGCCCCCTCGCTCCTCTGGGCCCTGCTCATGGCGCTGGCTCTGTTCATCGCCGGCCACGAATGGGCCGGCCTGGCCAAATTGCCCAAGGCCGCGGCCTGGGCCTACGCCGCTCTGATCGGCCTCGCCACCCTGGGTCTGGGGCTCTGGAGCCATGACAGCCCCCTGCCCTACTACCCCGCCCTGGCGTTCTGGCTGTTTGCCCCGGTCCTGCTGGAGCGGGGCGTGCCCCTGCGCTACAAACCCCTGCTGCTCCTACTCGGCCTGTTCGTGCTGATCCCCGCCGGCCTGGCCATGATCGAACTGCGCGAACAAAGCCCCGACCTGCTGCTGGTGGTGGTGGGGGTGGTGGTCATCGCCGACAGCGCCGCCTACTTTTCCGGGCGCCGTTTCGGCCGCCACAAGCTCGCCCCCGGCATCAGCCCCGGCAAGACCTGGGAGGGCGCGGTAGGAGCGGGTCTGGCGGTGACCCTGTACGCCCTCGCGGTCCACTTCACCTGGCCCAATACCTGCGGCCTGCAATGCCTGCCCCAGGTCCTGGCGGCGTTCTGGGTGCTGTTCGGGCTGTCGATCCTGGGCGACCTGTTCGAGAGCTGGCTCAAGCGCCAAGCCGGGGTCAAGGACAGCGGCACCCTCCTGCCCGGCCACGGCGGCGTGCTGGACCGCATCGATAGCCTGTCCGCCGTGCTGCCCGCCGCCGCCCTGTTCTGGATGTGGCTGAAATGAGCGCAGTGGCCAGCCCCGCGATCCGTAACCTCACCATCCTCGGCGCCACCGGCACCATCGGCGTCAACACCCTGGACGTGGTGGCGCGCCACCCGGAGCGCTTCCGCGTGGTCGCACTCACCGGCCAGAATCAGATCGACAAGCTGGCTGAACAATGCCGCCAGTTCCATCCGCGCTACGCCGTAGTGCTGGACCCGGCCAAGGCCGCGCAGCTGGAAAAGTTGATCGCCGGCAGCGGCATCGAGGTGCTGGCGGGGGTGGAGGCCCTGGAGTTCGTCTCCACC
>JBGSHR010000148.1:0-4137 GCA_041752155.1 Thiobacillaceae bacterium
ACAGCACGCCATGCCGGCGCTCAACTCTCCCGGGCCGGAACCCGCCGGCCAGGACGCGGCGGAGAAAGACCCGCTGGCGCGCTTTCGCAGCTGGCGCGGCTTTCTGTTCGCCAGCATCGCGGTCAACGCCCTGTTCGTCTACGGCATGCTCGGCGGCATGGGGGATCCCGGCGTCGCCATCTGGTACAAGAGCCTGGTCTGGTTGCCGTTCAACGTCATCGCCACGGCGGTGTACCTGGCCATCATGGCCCGTCTGACCAAGACTGGCGGGGCCGTCGCCTCCGCCGTGGGCAGGGCGTTTTATGCCCTCCTGTGCGGCGCCATGATCATCGCCAACTGGGCCGTGTTGCTGAGTGCCTGACCCCGTCCCCCACCGCATTCCCCCGAATTCCCATCCCTAGAACCTGGAGACCGACCCATGAACCTCGCCGACCTCAACAGCCGCTTCGCCCTGAGCTCGCAATTGAAATTCGTCGAAGGCCCCGGCGGCCTGATTTTCGCCGAGATCGACAACGATCTGGGCACCGCCTACCTGTGCCTGCAAGGCGCCCACATCACCACCTTCCGCCCCAAGGATCAGGACGAACCGGTGATCTGGCTGTCCGATTACGCCAAGTTCGCCCTGGGCAAATCCATACGCGGCGGGGCGCCGGTGTGCTGGCCCTGGTTTGGCCCCCACGCCACGGAAAGCGCCTTCCCCGGCCACGGCTTCGCCCGTACCGTCATGTGGGAAGTGACCGGCAGCGCCGCCCTGGCCAGCGGCGCGACCGAGATCGTCCTGCAACTGGCGGCCACCGAGCAGACCCGCGCCCAGTGGCCCCACCCCACCCGGCTGGAACTCAAGGTGACCGTGGGCAAGAGCCTCAAGGCCGAGCTCATCACCACCAATCAGGGCACGGAGGCCGTCACCATCGGCGAAGCCCTGCACACCTATTTCCACATCGGCGACATCGCCGAGATCCATGTCACCGGCCTGGACGGCTGCGCGTACCTGGACAAGGTGGATGGCGGCGCGCGCAAGACCCAGGCCGGCGCGGTGAGCTTCGCCGGCGAGGTGGACCGGGTCTACCTGAATACCGAGGCCACCTGCGAGATCGTCGATGCCCGGCTCAAGCGCCGCATCGTGGTCGCCAAGCGCGGCAGCCGCTCCACCGTGCTGTGGACCCCATGGAACGAAAAGGCCGACAAGATGGGCGATTTCGGCCCGGACGGCTGGCGCCGCATGGTGTGCGTGGAATCGGCCAACGCCGTGGACAACGTGGTCAGCGTGGCGCCGGGCGAGAGCCACGTCATGAGCGTGGAATACTCGGCCCAGGCCCTCTGAGCGGGGCTTCGCGGTACAATGCGCGCCCTCTAGCCTATTGATTTGACAGCGGAATGCAGCTCTTCGCCTGCGGCGTGAACCACCATACCGCCCCGGTCGCCGTCCGGGAGCGGGTGGCTTTCCCGCCCGACATTCTTCCCAAGGCCCTGTCCGACGTGACCGGGGGGCGGCGTCTTGCCCGGGAGGCGGCCATCCTCTCCACCTGCAACCGCACCGAAATCTACTGCAACACCCAGGAGCCCGAAGGGATTGCGGAGTGGCTGGCCAACTTCCACGGCCTGCCGTCCCGGGACGTGAAGCCTTACCTCTATCTCCTGCCCCAGGACCAGGCCGCCAACCACGCCTTCCGGGTTGCCTCCGGGCTGGACTCCATGGTGCTGGGAGAGACCCAGATCCTCGGCCAGATGAAGCAGGCGGCGGAGAACGCCCACAACGCCGGTACCTTGGGCCTGTTGCTGAACAAACTGTTCCAACGCACCTTCTCGGTGGCCAAGGAGGTGCGCACCGTCACCGAGATCGGCTCCAGCACGGTGTCCATGTCCGCCGCCGCGGTGACCCTGGCGGAACGCATCTTCCCGTCCATCGCCGACCAGGCCGTGCTGTTCATCGGCGCCGGCGAGATGATCGACCTGGTGGCCACCCACTTCGCCGCGCGCAAGCCGCGCCGCCTCATGGTGGTGAACCGCACCATCGAGCGGGCCCGGGACCTGGCCAACAAGTTCGGCGGCGAGGCGGCGGCACTGACCAACCTGCCGGAGCTGCTGCCGGAGTTCGACATTCTGGTCACCTCCACCGCCAGCCCCCTGCCCATCGTCGGCCTGGGCCTGGTGGAACGGGCCATCAAGGCCCGCAAGCACCGGCCCATGTTCATGGTCGATCTGGCGGTGCCGCGCGATATCGAGACCGAGGTGGGCGAGTTGAACGACGTGTTCCTCTACACCGTGGACAACCTGGGCGAGGTGGTGCGCGCCGGCCAGGACAACCGCCAGTCGGCGGTGACCCAGGCGGAGGCCATCATCACCGCCCGGGTGCATGAATTCATGCACTGGATGGATACGCGCCAGGCGGTGCCGGTGATCCGCAGCCTGCGCGACCACGGCGAGCGCCTGCGCCGCCACGAAATGGAAAAGGCCCACAAGGCCCTGGCCAAGGGCGAAGACCCCCAGGCCGTGCTGGAGGCCATGAGCCGGGCGCTGATGAACAAGCTGTTGCACGACCCCAGCCACGCCCTCAACCAGGCCGGCGAAATCGAGCGGGAAGAACTCGCCCGCCTGGTGGCCCGTCTCTACAACCTGCATAACGATTAGGGCCGGCAGTCGTCAGTCGCCAGTGTGTGCAGTCCACTGCCTGCTGACGACGGACCGCTGACCACTTTCCCGATGAAACCCAGCCTGCAAGCCAAACTCGAACAACTCGCCGACCGCCTGGAGGAGATCAACCGCCTGCTGGCGGACCAGGGCGCCACGGCGGACCTGGCCCAGTACCGCAAGCTGAACCAGGAGCACGCCGAGATCACG
The DNA here is from genome assembly GCA_041752155.1 of Thiobacillaceae bacterium. Classification (GTDB taxonomy): domain Bacteria; phylum Pseudomonadota; class Gammaproteobacteria; order Burkholderiales; family Thiobacillaceae; genus PFJX01. The sequence continues at coordinate 2,842 of JBGSHR010000148.1, forward strand.
CCGGTGGTGGACCACTACCACGCCTGGCAACGCGCGCAAGCCGATCTGTCCACCGCCGAAGGCCTGCTCGCCGATCCGGATATGAAGGACTTCGCCCAGGAGGAGATCGACGCCGCCAAGGCGCGCCTGCTGGAGCTGGACGCCCAATTGCAGCTCCTGCTCCTGCCCCGGGACCCCAACGACGAGCGCAACATCTTCCTGGAGATCCGCGCCGGCACCGGCGGCGACGAGTCCGCCCTGTTCGCCGGCGACCTGTTGCGCATGTACAGCCGCTATGCCGAGCGCCAGCGCTGGAAGGTGGAGGTGGTGTCGGAGAGCGAGGGCGAGGTGGGCGGCTACAAGGAAATCATCTGCCGCATCATCGGCCAGGGCGCCTATTCCAAGCTCAAGTTCGAATCCGGCGGCCACCGGGTCCAGCGCGTGCCGGAAACCGAGACCCAGGGCCGTATCCACACTTCCGCCTGCACCGTGGCGGTGATGCCGGAGGCGGACGCGGCGGGGGAGATCGACATCAATCCAGCCGACCTGCGCATCGACACCTATCGCGCCTCGGGCGCCGGCGGCCAGCACATCAACAAGACCGATTCGGCGGTGCGCATCACTCATCTGCCCACCGGCCTGGTGGTGGAATGCCAGGATGACCGCTCCCAGCATCGCAACAAGGCCCAGGCCCTGTCAGTGCTGGCCGCGCGCCTGAAGGACGCCCAATTGCGCGCGGCCCAGGCCAAGGAGGCCAGCACCCGCAAGAGCCTGATCGGTACCGGCGACCGCTCCGACCGCATCCGCACCTACAACTTCCCCCAGGGCCGGGTCACCGACCACCGCATCAACCTGACGCTATACAAGATCGACGCCATCATGGAAGGCGGACTGGACGAGCTCATCGCCGCCCTCACCGCCGAACACCAGGCGGATCTGCTGGCCACTTTGTCCGGCGAGATGTGATGGCCGAGGTGGAAACCTTGGCGGCGTTGCTGACCGACGCGGCACGGCGCTTGCGCCAGGCCCTGATGCTTGAGCAACGGGAAGCGCGCCTGGAAGCGCGCGTGCTGGTGGGCCATGCCCTGGGTGTCGATCACGCCTGGCTGATCGCCCATGACCGCGACCCGATCACGCCCACACAACGACACGCCATCGAAAGCCTGGTCGCGCGCCGTGCGGCGGGCGAGCCGGTCGCCTACATCGTCGGCGAACGGGAATTCTTCGGCCTTGCCTTCGCCGTAACCCCGGCGGTACTGATCCCGCGCCCGGAAACCGAGCTGCTGGTGGAAGTCGCGTTGCAACGCCTGCCCGAGC
>JBGSHR010000149.1:0-3687 GCA_041752155.1 Thiobacillaceae bacterium
CCGCCTTGGCGCTGCTGCCGCAGCCGGGGAGGATGGCGAGCGTGACCAGGGCGCCGCCTGAGAGCAGGAACTGGCGGCGGCTCATGCAGGCGCGGTCGCCGTCGGCATGGCTGTGAGCGTGTGTCTCGCGCACGGGGATGACGGTATTTTCGGTTTTCATCTTCATGCTCCTATTTGGCGGTCTTCATGGGCTTGTACTCGGGCAGCTTGGGCGCCTCCATCAGCAGCGGCTTGTCCATGCTGAGAGCCTCCAGGAAGGCCACCAGATCCTTCTTCTCCGTGTCGTTCAGGCCCAGGGCCTTGAGCAGCGGAGACTTGTTCGGGCCGACGCCGCCGCCCTTGTTGTAGAAGTCCACCACGTCTTCCAGGGTGTAGAAGATGCCGTGGTGCATGAAGGGCGCGGTGTACTTCAGTTCCCGCAGGCTGGGCGTCCTGAACTTGTTCACGTCCTTCGGGTTCTTGGTGATGTAGTACAGCCCCAGGTCCAGGTCGGCGTTTCGGTAATCCTTCTCCTGCACACCTTTCTGGTAGCTCTCCCAGCGGTGGGTGATCTGGTACAGCGGCTCGGTCTTGAAGATCTCGTTCTCAGGTAAGCCCAGGGCATAGAACTTCTGGTCGGAGGCGAGCGGGCCGTTGTGGCACTGGATGCAGCCGGCCTTGCCGTTGAACAGCGCCATGCCGCGTTTTTGCGAGTCGTTCAGCGCATTTTTGTCACCGTTCGAATAGCGGTCGAAGGGCACCTGCTTGGCGTCGGAGACGATGGTGCGCTCGAAGGCGGCGATGGCCTGGTAGGCATGAGTCATACGCGGCCAGTCGAGGCCGAACACCTTCTTGAAGTCGGCCACGTACTCGGGGATGAAGCGCATGCGCATCTCCATCAGCGAGGGGTCGCCGTTGCCGGCCACGTTGCCTTCCGCCGCCGACGGCGCCTGGCCTTCCAGGCTGGTGACGCTGCCTTCCCAGAACAGCTTGTTGTAATAGGCCGAGTTCAGCACGGTCTGCGAGTTGCGCCAGTGCTGGGTGCCGGGATAGCCGCGCGAGATTTCGCCGCCGTCGCCCCAGCCCAACTCGGGGAAGTGGCAGGCTACGCAGGGCGAACTGGCATCGCCGCCCAGGCGGCTGTCCCAGAACAGCTTCTTGCCCAGTTCGGTCTTGGCCGCGCTCATCGGGTTGTCCGAGGGAATCGGCGGCGGGGGCAGCGGGCCCAGGGGCGGGAAGGCGGTGTTGTTGGCCGCATTGCTGGCAAACGCGACCAGGCCGATGGTGGCCGTCGCCAGGACCGCCAAAGCGGTGGACTTCTTGGTCAGTTTCATGGCATCGCTCCGTCAGTTCTTGCCGAAGGTCCGGGCCTGATAGGCCGGGGACTTGGGAATGTCGACCGTTACCGGGTCGCCGCTCATGGCTTCCGTCAGGAAGGTCTTGAGCGCCTGCTTTTCCGTGGCCGACAGGCCCAGCGGTTTCAGGCTGGCCCCGGCGCCGCCGCCCTTGTCGTAGAAGTCGATGACCTCATCGAGCGTGGCGAACATGCCGTTATGCATGTAGGGCGCGGTGTATTTCAGGTCGCGGATGGAAGGGGTGGCGAACTTGCCCTTGTCATTCGGATTCTTGGTGATGGCGTAGCCACCGACGTCGGTGTGGGTGTTCATGTAGTTGGGCATGCCCGAGGTCGAGAAGTGACGCAGCATGGTGATGTGGCGCAGGGGCTCCGCCGTCACCGCCGGGTTTTCCGGCACGCCGGTCTTGTGCAGCTTGCCGTCGGAGCCGACCGGACCGTTGTGGCAGGCCACGCAGTTACCCTTGCCGTTGAACACGTCATACCCGGCCTTGGCCTCGGCGGACAGCGCGCTGGCATCGCCCTTGAGGAACTTGTCGATGGGCGCGTTCTTCGAGCGGATGCTCTTCACGAACTCGCCGATGATGTTGAAGACGCGCATGCCGTTGGGGTCGTCGCCCTTCTTCACCGCCGTCTGCCACATGGCCACGTATTCCGGCACCTGCTTGATCCGTTCCTGCACCAGTCGGCCATCGGCATTCATGGTGTGGGCTTCGGTGATCATGTCGCGCACCAGGGTGCCGGCATCCGAACCGTCCAGGCGGCCGTCCCACATGAAGCGGTTCTTCAGGGTGGCGTTGAGCAGGGTGGGCGAATTGCGGAAATATTCCGAGGCCGGATAGCCGGTGGACAGCGGCTTGCCGTCGCCCCAGCCCTTGGCCGGGTCGTGGCAACTAGCGCAGGACAGCGCCGCGTCGCCGGACATGCGGACGTCGAAGAAGAAGTAGCGGCCCAGATCGGCCTGGGCCTGGTTGAACTTCGCTTCCGGCAGCGGCTGCAGGGCGGGGGCGTCGGCTAGTGCCGCGCTCGCCAGCCCGGCCAGCGCCAGGGCGCCGACCAGGAATTTCAGGTTGTGAGGTTTCATGGCATGCACTCCTGGCGGGTTACTTGCTGAACTCGAACGCGGCTTTGGCGGTGGCTCCACCCTTCACCGTCACCTGGGCGACCTGCTCGCCCAATACCGGGTGCCAGGCCTTGACCTCGTAGTCGCCGGCGGGCAGGCCGTCGATGCTGAACGCGCCGTCGGCGGTGGAGGCCACGACATAGGGGTTGTCGGCGGCGAAGGCCCAGGCGTGCATGAAGTCGTGCGCGTCGCACTCGATCTTGATGGCGTTGGCGCGCTTGACGTTGACCGCCTGCTTGATGTCGCCCTTATCGGGCTGGCCGACGTTGAACATGGTGCGACGCACCTTGCCGATGATCTCGTAGGTATGGATGTTGTGCAGGGTCGGGTCCGAGTTGCGGATGGTCAGATCGGCGCCTTTCTTCACGATCAGCATGTCCGGCGTGAAGCTGCACCCCTTCTGATCGAGCAGGGGTTTTTCCGGCGCGCCCCAGGCCTTGCCCTGGTCGATCTTGGTGACGTAGACCACGGCGTTCTTGAGCGCGCCGCCCTTCACCGCCACCTCGACCACCTCGCGGTTGCCGCTGCCGCAGATGCTCACGTCCTTGGTGATGGCGATCACGCGCGGCGCCGGGGCCGCCCCCTTGAAGGTGACCTTGCCGGCGATCTTGCCGGCGTCGGCCACATTGCCCGCGTCGTATGCAAATACGCCCGTTGCCATCAAAGATGAACCGGCCAGGAAGGCCGCTAGAACGATGGATTGCTTCATACCTGTTCTCCTGAGTGAAAAGTCTCGATTCCCCGTGGGGGACCCGGAAGGGTTATCGCAAGAGGTGTGCCATGCCTTGCCGGCGACGTCGGCTCGGCCCGCGTGCCGCGCCAGTCGTGGGATCACCTCCAAGAAGTGGGGTGTTGGCGGCATATTGCGGATAGATGGGTCCGATAAGAACGCTACCGGGCAGGTAGAAAATCTACCGGCCAGGCGTGCCGCCCCGCTTCTCGGGATGGGGCGGCGGTAGGAGCGGCCTTGGCCGCGATTGCAGGCGAGGTGCGGCCAAGGCCGCTCCTACCGACCGTCACCGCAAGCTTGGCATCGTTCTTGCGGCATCATGGCTTTCCACGAAAACCCATAGCCATGCCGCAAGTCGCCATCATCGGAGCCGGAATATCGGGTCTCGCCGCCGCCCACGCGCTGGCTCGCGCCGGTTGCGACGTCCAGGTCTTCGAGCGGGGCACGGCCATCGGCGGGCGCATGCACAGCGAGCAGGTGGGCGGATTCCTCATGGAGCAT
>JBGSHR010000150.1:0-2520 GCA_041752155.1 Thiobacillaceae bacterium
TGCCACGGCAACCCTGGCGGCCCGACTCGGGCGTGGGGAAAAGGTGTGGCAGGCCCATCGCGGCCACTATTACCAGCGCCTGGTGCGCATGGGGTTCAGCCACGGCCGCCTGGCCCGGGTGGAATATGCGGTGATGGCGGCGGCGGCGGCCTCGGGTCTGCTGCTGGTGCTCTGGCCGGCCCTGCAATGGGGGCTGGCAGCGGGATGGGCGCTGTTCTACGGACTGGCCATGGCGCGCATCGACCGGCGTTGGCGGGAGGCGGGCCATGCGCATTAGCCTGCGTACCACTCTGGTCATCTTCCACGACCTGGCCGCCTCAGTGTTGGCCTGGGTGGGGAGCTATTGGCTGCGTTTCAATCTGGCCTTGCCGGGCGAGTACGAGAGCGCGGCCCTCGCCACCCTGCTCTGGGTGGTGCCGCTGCAATCCCTGATCTTCTGGCGCTTCGGCCTGTATCGCGGCATGTGGCGCTTCGCCAGCCTGCCGGACCTGAAGCGCATCCTCAAGGCGGTAGGGGTGGCGGCCCTGGCGGTGCCCCTGGCGCTGATCATGTTCCGGGTGCCGGACGTGGTGCCGCGTTCGGTGCTGATCCTGGACCCGCTGCTGCTGCTGCTCATCATGGGGGGGAGCCGCTTCGTGTACCGCTCCTGGAAGGAACACCACTTCCTCTCCCTGAACACCCTGGAGAGCAAGCCGGTGCTGGTGCTGGGGGCGGGCTCGGCGGCGGATTTCCTGTTGCGCGAATTGGCGCGCACCCCCTCCGGTTACCGGGTGGTGGGCCTGCTGGATGACGATGCCGGCAAGCGCGGGCATCTGATCCAGGGGGTGAGCGTGCTCGGGCCACTGAGCGAGATCGGCCAGTGGGCGGGACGTACCGAGGTGGCGGACGTGATCCTGGCCATGCCTTCCGCCCCCCATGCCCAGCGCAAACAGGTGGTGGAACAGTGCGCGGCGCTGGGGCTCAACCTGCTCACCGTGCCCACCATGGACGACCTCATGCAGGGCCGGGTGTCCGTGGCCAGCTTGCGCAAGATCGAGTTGGACGACCTGCTGGGGCGCGATCCGGTCAAGCTGGATAGCGCCGGCTTGCACGATCTGCTGACCGGCCGGGTGGTGCTGGTGACCGGCGCGGGGGGGTCCATCGGTTCGGAGCTGTGCCGCCAGATCGCCTATTTCAAGCCGGCGCGGCTGGTGTTGTTCGAGCAGGGGGAATTCGCCCTGTACCGCATCGAGCAGGAATTCCGGGACGCCTTCCCCGAGGTTCCCATCCACTGTCTCATCGGCGATGTGGCGGATGGGGTCCGGGTCGCCCAGGTGATGCGGGAATCCTGCCCCGATGTGGTGTTCCATGCCGCAGCCTACAAGCACGTGCCGCTCATGGAGGAGCGCAACGCCCTCCAGGCCCTCAGGAACAACGTGCTGGGCACCCAGGTGGTGGCTAGAGCGGCACGGGATGCCGGCGTGGAGAAATTCGTCATGATCTCCACCGACAAGGCGGTGAATCCCACCAATGTCATGGGGGCTTCCAAGCGGTTGGCGGAGATGGTGTGCCAATCCCTCCAGGAAGGCAGCGGCACGCGCTTCGTCTCGGTGCGCTTCGGCAATGTGCTGGGCTCCTCGGGCAGCGTGATCCCCAGGTTCCAGCAGCAGATCGAGGCGGGCGGGCCGATCACGGTGACCCATCCCGATATCACGCGTTTCTTCATGTCCATTCCCGAGGCGGCCCAGCTGGTGTTGCAGGCCGGCCTGATGAGCCAGGGTGGGGAGATCTTCGTGCTGGACATGGGCGAGCCGGTGAAGATCGTCGATCTGGCGCATTTGATGATTCGCCTTTCGGGCAAGCAGGAGGACGAGATCCGCATCGAATTCACCGGCCTGCGCCCGGGCGAGAAGCTGTACGAGGAGTTGCTGGCGGATAGCGAGTCCACCCTGGAGACGCCCCACCCCAAATTGCGGGTGGCCCGGGCACGCAGTGCCGATGCCGACGAGGTGGCGCGCATCCTGGATTGGATCGCCACGACCTCCAGCGCGGACGATGACTTGGTGCGGGAAAAGCTCAGGGCATGGGTGCCGGAGTATCAGCCGGCGCGGCACTGAGTTGGCCGCCATCAATATCCCGCTCGATGGCCTTGGCCGCCGCCAGGCCCTGGGCGATGGCGGTGGAGACCGAGGGCTGGGGTGAGTCGGTGACGTCCCCCGCGGCGTAGATGCCGGGGATGCTGGTGCGATGCCAGCTATCCACGTGCAGGTGGCCGGTGTCGGTCAGGGCCGGCCGCAGGTTCACGGCGAAATGGGTCAGAACCTCGGTATTGGGGGTGTAGCCGTACATCACCAGCAACCAGTCGAAGCGGCAGCTCTCCGCGTGCCATTCCACATGTATCCCGTCCCCCTCACACACCAGCCGGAGCGGCGTGCAATGCTCCCGCAGTTCGATCAACGGGTTGCCGGCGCAGGAGGCGAGGAAGGCCGCCCGGGCGGAGAACGTGCCCCGGGTACAGACCCGGGCCCGGTTGCCCCGGTC
>JBGSHR010000151.1:0-2122 GCA_041752155.1 Thiobacillaceae bacterium
TCGTGGTGAGTAGCCCGCGTAAGCGGGCGTATCGAACCACCGCAAGGGGGATAGGAAGTAGCGTGAGGGAGCGCCTTATTTCGACTTCTTGGTCCCGGAGAAGTCTTTCTTCGCCAAGTGGGATACCCCATTCCAATCGCCCCGCATCATGGCCTCCTTTGCTCAGGGCGAACGGAGGGTATTGGCCGTTCGTGGTGAGTAGCCCGCGTAAGCGGGCGTATCGAACCACCGCAAGGGGGATAGGAAGTAGCGTGAGGGAGCGCCTCATTTCGACTTCTTGGTCCCGGAGAAGTCTTTCTTCGCCAAGTGGGATACCCCTTTCCAATCGCCCCGCATCATGGCCTCCTTCTTCCTCCGACTCCAACCCTTGACCTGTAATTCGGCGGCCAAGGCTGCCTCACGCGAGGCGCATTCCTGGGACCAGGTCAGCTCAACCGGCAGACGTTGGGCGGTATAGCCGGCGCAGGCGCCGGTCTGGTGTTCCCCCAGGCGTTTTTCCAGGTTGTCGGTGTGCCCGGTGTAATAGGAGCCGTCACCACAGCGCAGGATGTAAACCCAGAACGTCATCGCATCCTGCCTGCCGTGCCGCTCACAACGCCGGCGCCATCAGATAGCTCGCCACCATGCCCGCGAACACCGCGCCGCCGAACCAGTTGTTGTGCAGGAAGGCCTTGAAGCAGCGGGCCGGCTCCCGCTCGCGTATCAAAGTGTAGTGATAGGCCGCCACGCCGGCGGCGGCGATCAAGCCCAGGTAGAACGGCCAGCCCAGGAAGAAGCGCCAGCCGATCCAGGCCAGTACGGCCAGGGTGAGGGCGTAGCACAGCATGACCGCCGCCACGTCGTAGCGGCCGAAGGTGATGGCGGAGGTCTTGATGCCGATCTTCAGGTCGTCCTCCCGGTCCACCATGGCGTATTCCGTGTCGTAGGCCATGGCCCAGAACACGTTGGCGGCCATGAGCAGCCAGGCGACGGCGGGCACGCTGCCGGTATGGGCGGCAAAGCTCATGGGGATGCCGAAGCCGAAGGCCACGCCCAGGTAGGCCTGGGGCACGGCGAAGAAGCGCTTGGTGAAGGGGTAGCTGGCGGCGAGGAAGGCGGCGGCCACGGAGAGCTGGACCAGCAGCCAACTCTTCAGGGGCAGGATGAGCAGGAAGGCCAGGACGGCCAGGCCGGCGGCCAGGATCAGGGCCTCTTTCTCGCTTACCCGGCCGGCGGCCAGGGGACGGTCGCGGGTGCGTTCCACGTGGGGGTCGAAGTGGCGGTCGGCGTAGTCGTTGACCACGCAGCCGGCGGAACGCATGAGCACCACCCCCAGGACGAAAATCCACAGCACCATCCAGTCCGGCCGGCCGGCGCTGGACAGCCACAGGCCCCAGAGGGTGGGCCAGGCCAGGAGCAGGATGCCGATGGGCTTGTCCAGGCGCATGAGCTTTTCGTATTCGGTCAGGCGTTCGGCTAGGGTCATGTTGATTCCAGGATGGGCAGTTCCGGGATGGGTAATTCCAGGATGGCGGGCAGGAAGACTTCAGTAACCAGGATGGGGTGTTGTTCCAGCGAGAACAGCGAGCGCCGGGCCCAGAGGCTGCGCGCCGGTTCGGGCAGGTACCGGGCCGCGCTTTGAAACAGGGGGTGGCGCCTATCCAGTCGAAGGAAGGCCAGGGGTTGGCGCTGGATGCGCGGATTGGCGAACAGGGTCGCGCCCAGGGGCCGATTGCCCAGTCCGGCCAGCTTCACCCAGGGGCCGGCCAGCCCCGGCCGGGGCACCACGCTGTGGGCGAACACGAGGGGTGTGTCGCCATTCCTGAGCAGGACTTCGCGGATCATGGCGAGATGGCCGTAAGGCAGGCTCAGGGGGGCGTGCTCGTCCAGGCAGGGCCGGTCCAGCTCCTGGCGCAGGCGACCGACATTGAAGGCGGGGCTGGCGCCCATGAGCGCCCGGGTGAGGGAGCCCGGCACTTGCAGCCAGCGGCGATAAGGGGAGGCCCCGGTGAGGGCGGTGAGCCAGCGGTCCATGGATAGGGTCGAGAAAGACTGCGCGATTATGCCATTGCCCGGCGCCGCCGATGGCGTCAGGCCTTGAGGTAGTCCAGGCCCCGGGGTAGCCAGCGCGCCAGATGCCGCC